>JBBSQO010000246.1:0-4359 GCA_038244025.1 Propionibacteriales bacterium | reverse complement strand
GAGCCGCCGGCCGTGACCGACCGCGGTGCCACTCGGGGGAAAGCGGCCGGAGCCCGGTTCTTCTTCCGCCGATGATCGATCACTATCAGGGCGCCGATGGTGACGGCCTGCACGGAAACGGCCGCCAGCACTGTACGTTTGGCGATCTTGGTGATCGGAATCCGGCGAACCCACATGCTTCAAATGTATGTCATCGCCGCAGGCCCATCCGAGGACAGTTCGGCATTGTTGTCGCTGACCAGCTGTCAGTGCCGGGGACTAGTCTGGGCCTCCCATGGCTAGCTTGCCCGATATCGATGCGCTGTTCCCGGATTTCGCCGTGCCCGCCGCCCGAAAGGCCCGGGATTCCGGTGCTCAACGACTGCTCGAGGGCCTCAACCCACAACAGCTTGCTGCTGTTGTCCACGATGAGGGCCCAGTTCTGGTTGTCGCCGGTGCCGGGTCGGGCAAGACCCGTGTCCTGACCCGCCGGATCGCCCATCTGGTCCTGGAGCGCAAGGTGCATCCAGGCTCGATCCTGGCCATCACCTTCACCAACAAGGCGGCGGCGGAAATGCGTCTCCGGGTGGTGGAGCTGGTCGGCAACCGCGCCAGGTTGATGTGGGTGTCGACGTTCCACTCAGCCTGCGTACGGATCCTCAGGTCGGAGATCAACCGGTTCGGTATGAGCAGGACTTTTTCCATCTACGACGACACCGATACCAAACGTCTGATGCAGCTGGTCTGCAAGGATCTTGATCTGGACCCCAAGCGATTCAGTGTGCGCGGCATCCTGAACTGGGTGGGTGGGCTCAAGAACGAGCTCATTGACCATGAGTCGGCTGCCGCGCGCGTCTCCTCGACGCAGGAGGAGACCTATCTGGAGGCCTACCGGGAATACCAGCGACGGCTGACGGCGGCCAATGCGTTGGACTTTGATGACCTGATCATGACCACGGTGCACCTGCTGCAGGCATTTCCCGACGTCCGGGAGCAGTATCGGCGACGCTTCCGGCATGTCCTGGTCGATGAATACCAGGACACCAACCACGCCCAGTACGCCCTGATCCGCGAGCTCTGCGGCACCCACGAACCCGCGGTCGCTGCTGCTGCCGACCGTATCGAGGCGCGGATCGCCGAGCCTCCCACCCTGATGGTGGTGGGCGACTCGGATCAGTCGATCTATGCCTTTCGGGGTGCCACCATCCGCAACATCCTCGACTTCGAGTCCGACTTCGAGGGTGCCACCACCATCCTGCTGGAGCAGAACTACAGGTCCACCCAGACCATCCTGAACGCCGCCAACGCCGTCATCGTCAACAATGAGGGACGGGCCGTCAAACGGCTCTGGTCCGAGGCCGGTGATGGTGATCCGGTGGTCGGATATGTCGCGGACGATGCTCATGACGAGGCCCAGTTCGTGGCCTCGGAGGTCGACCGGCTGTCCGATGAGAAAAGCAGCCGCTACGGCGATACCGCAGTGTTCTATCGCACCAATGCCCAGTCGCGTGCCTTCGAGGAGGTGTTCATCCGGGTCGGTCTGCCGTACAAGGTGGTGGGCGGGGTGCGCTTCTATGAGCGCCGAGAGATCCGCGACGCAATCGCCTATCTGCGCGCCATTGCCAACCGCGCCGACGACGTGTCCGTGCGCCGGATCCTTAATGTCCCTAAGCGGGGCATCGGCGACCGGGCCGTGGCGGCCATTGATGCTTTGGCCAGCCGGGAGCGGATCAGCTTCGGTGACGCGCTGCGCCGTGCTGACGAGGCTCCGGGACTGGCCACCCGCTCGGCCAAACAGATCGTCGGCTTCGTTGAGCTGATGGATGCCCACCAGGTGATGGTGGCGGACTCGGCCGCTGCTGATCAGATCCTGACCAGCGTGCTGACGGCGTCGGGCTATCTCGCCGAACTGCAGGGCTCCACCGACCCACAGGACGAGACCCGGCTGGAGAACCTGGTCGAGCTGGTGGCCGTGGCAGGGGAGTTCGTTGCTGCCGCCACCGCACTGGACATCACCGACACCGAGAGTGCTGTCTTTGACCCGATCGGGCAGGACGAGCAGGAGGCGGCCGAGCTGGGCGACGAACTGGCTGTTGCTGCTCCGGAGCCAGACAGCTCACTGGGTGCCTTCCTGGAGCGGGTATCGCTGGTCGCCGACTCTGACCAGATCCCCGACCAGGCGGACAACGACGCCGGGGTGGTGACCCTGATGACGCTGCACACCGCCAAGGGGCTCGAGTTTGGCACCGTCTTCCTCACCGGTTGTGAAGATGGTGTCTTTCCGCACCAGCGCGCGCTCGGTGACCGGGCGGAGCTGGAGGAGGAACGCCGCCTCGCGTATGTGGGCATCACCCGAGCGCGTCAACGGCTCTATCTGAGCCGCGCCGTAGTCAGGGCCTCGTGGGGTGCGCCCCAACACAATCCGGCCAGCCGGTTCTTAGATGAGATCCCTCAGCAGCTGATGAATTGGCGACGTACCGAAGATGCGGTCACCAGCTGGCGCTCCACCTCGGCCACCAGCCGGGCGGATCAGACCTGGCGTAACCGGGTTGGCTATGGGGCAGATGCGAAACCTCGAGTCGACCCGTCGCTCGATGCGGGGGATCGAGTGCTGCACACCACCTTTGGGCTGGGTACGGTGATTGCCACCTCGGGCGCCCGCGATACTGCGACGGCCGATGTCGACTTTGGCACCGCGGGCATCAAGAGACTGGCGCTGCGGCACGCGCCCCTGGAGAAGCTGTAAAGATCTGGAGAAGCGGTAAAGATCAGGGATGCAGGCCGCGGGCGGCGAACCAGCCGGCCGGGTCGATGGCCCGGTAGACGTCGCCGGGGGTCACTCCCGCCGGATAGACCTCAAAGTGGCAATGCGGCCCGAACGTACGCCCGGTCATGCCGACGTGTCCGATCAGCTGCCCGGCGGTGACGCTCTGCCCGGTACTGACGGTGGCCCCGCCGGTGTGGGCATATAGCGTACTGGTGCCATCGGAGTGCCTGATCGTGATGTAGTCGCCGGCCCAGCCGCCGGCTTCACCGCCGAATCCGGTGTGGGTGACGACGCCAGCCGCTGGCGCATGGATAGGGGTGCCAACCGGGGCCGAGAAATCGACACCGGTGTGATATCTGGCCCAGACGCCCGTCTGCCCGAAACGTGCCGCAACGGTGTAGGACGAGAGTGGCAGTGCAGCACCAGAAGAGCTGGTGTTCGTCGTGGCTGCGGCTGCCTCGGTATTGGAATTGGCGCCGGCGGACTGCTGCCGCTTCTCGGCCTGCTGCTGCCGCTCCTCGGCCTGCTGTCGCTCCTCGGCCTTGGTCGCCAACTGCTTGGCGTTCTTGCGTGCCTGGCCCGCCTCGGCGGCCAGCTTCTGCTGCCGGTTCTGCAGCGCTGCTGACTCGGCGGCCTTGCTGATCTCGCTATTGCGCTGCCTCAGGTTGTCGCTGCGCTTCTGGGCCAGGTTGTTCTGCTGGTGGTGGTTCTGGGTGGCGACCGGCTCCCGGTCGGACCCGCGGCTGACGCGGCTGCCACGTCGGTCGAAGGCCGACGGACGGCTGACGTTGGGCGCAATGGACTGGGATACCTGCGACGTTTTCACCGTCGTGGGCGGCGTGCTGCTGTTCTGGGCCGAGGAGGTCAGCGCGACCGATCCCGCCACACCGAGCCCGAGTGCCGAGATCGCCAAAGCGGCCAGCCCATGGCTAACCCAACTGCGCTTCTCCGCGTCATCGGGGTCTTCGATCAGTGCCCGACGCGGCTGAGGGCGCGCTGGTGAGAGGCGAAACAACAGGAAAACTCCTCGTTCGACAAACTGGTCGGTCGTACCTCGGGAGACCTGATGGCGCCCTTGGGACCGTTCACAGTGCAGACGCTCACAGTGCAGAACGGTGGACCTGGACGACAATAACGGACTGGTAACGGAAATCAAAAACGGGGGTGAACCACCGTCCCCAGTGGTCTCATTCACCATTTCTCGCGTTCTGGCGTTCTGGTGGCAAACCGTGAGTACCGGACGGGAGATTCTGCCCTCCGGAACGAACTGGGTCAGCTGACCTTCCGGCCAGTCCCTTGGCACACGGACTGCACCGGGTCCGGTGGCTTCGCTTCCTCTCGAAATCTAGAAAAACAACCACATCTCGGACGGGATGGGTCATTTCCCTAGATAACCAGCCAACGCCCGCCCGGCTAGCTTGCCAGACCACTGTGGTGCACCGGGTGCTTTCTGCGGAGCGGATGCACATCCGGGAGAGGGGCCGGATGAGGGCCGAATGATGGCATGATCTCGCTGAGCGGTTTAGGCTGCAATGGTGGATACCAAAGCTGCCCCGATCCGTGTTGTGGTCGCCAAGCCCGGGCTTGACGGTCATGACCGCGGTGCCAAAGTT
>JBBSQO010000245.1:0-4360 GCA_038244025.1 Propionibacteriales bacterium | reverse complement strand
CCGGTGCCAGATGGGGAGATCCAGACCAAGTTCTGCACCCCGACCTGGCTGCCGGACAACACGTCCTATGTCTACCCGCACTTTCCGCACACCGGGCATGCCGCCGGCACCCAGACGGCGGCCCTTGGAGGAGCGCAACTGAAGATCCACCGGATCGGTGAGCCGCAAAATACCGATCTGCTGACGCTGGAGTTTGAAGACAACGATCGGCTGATGTTCGCCTCGCAGGTCTCCCATGATCAGCAGTGGTTGGTGGTCACCATCGTCGAGGGTACGGAGAACCGGAACCGGTTGTGGTGCTACCCGCTGACTACTTCCGGCGGCACCACGTCCCTCGGCCAGCCGATCAAGCTGGTCGACCAACCGATCGCCGAGTTCGACTTCATCCGGATAGATGGTTCGACGGTCTATCTGCACACGGATCTCGACGCACCCCGCGGGCGCGTGCTGAGCTGCGATCTTACGTCGGTCGAGCCCGACTTCACCGAGGTCATCGCCGAGCAGGATGCCACCGCGCTCGGCACCCTGGCAGCGGCCGACAAGCTGATCATGATGTTGCTCGAGGACGCGCGGCCGGTGCTGCACCGTTACGAGCTCGGCGGCATCGACCTGGGAACAATCGACATTACCGGCGGCTCACTGGTCGATTACCACGGTGCGGCCGACGAGCCGGAAGCATTCTTCGGCATGTCGTCGGTGACCTCGTCGACCGAGGCGTACGTGGTGGAGGCGGCGACGGGCCGGGTCCGGCAGCTGGACCTCACCCAGCCGGCAGAGTCCTCTTTTACCCCGCCACAGATTACCGTCCACCGGCGACGGGCCAACAGCTTGGACGGCACCGAGGTGCCGTACTTCCTGATCGCTTCAGCGTGCGCCGACCTCACTGCCGCCCAGCCCACCCTGCTGTACGGCTATGGCGGCTTCAAGATCCCGGTGCTGGCTGACTACCGGCCTGGCTGGTCGGCCTGGCTGGCGGCCGGTGGGGTGCTGGCGATCGCCAACCTTCGTGGCGGCGGCGAGTTCGGCACCGAGTGGTACGACCAGGGCCGCGGTGATCACAAGCAGAACGTCTTCGATGACTTCATCGGTGTCGCCGAGCATCTCATCTCAACCGGCGTCACGACGTCGGAGCAGCTGGCCATCCACGGCCGCAGCAATGGTGGGCTGCTGGTCGGTGCCGCGATGACGCAGCGGCCGGACCTGTTCGCCGTGTCGCTGCCCGGCGTCGGTGTCCTAGATTTGCTGCGGTTCCACAAGTTCACCATCGGCGCCGCCTGGATCTCCGACTATGGGAACCCCGACGATCCCGATCAGTTCGAGACCGCCCTGGCCTATTCGCCACTGCACCACGTGGTCGACGGGACCAGATATCCGGCGACGCTAGTCACCACCGGCGACCACGATGACCGGGTGGTGCCGATGCACAGCCACAAGTTCATCGCGGCCCTGCAGCATGCCCAGGCGGGATCGGAGCCGGTGCTGACCCGGATCGAGATCGCAGGAGGCCACGGGATGGGTAAGCCGGCAGCCATGGTGGCCGCCGAGTGGGCCGACCTGCTTGCCTTCGCCGCCGACCACACCGGCCTGAGCCCTTGGTGATCCCCATTCGCGAGGAAACGGCCCCGATTTCAGCAGGTGATGGGCCGTTTGCTAGCGAATGATCATGGCCAGTGACGAGCCATCCAAGACGGGCTACCGGATCCGGCTGGCCGAGGTATCACTGACGGGACCGAGGACCGGGTGCAGGATCCCAGCCAGCACCTCCACGCCCTCGACCAGTCGCGGCCCCGGCCGGACCAGCAGGCCGTCACCGTCGATGGCCCAGACCTCGGTGTCCGGGAGCTGCTCAACCACCGCGGCCGACTGCTCGGCGGCACCGTCGAGCCCGAAGCCGCAGGGCGCCAGCACCACCACCTCAGGCCGGCTCGCCCGGATAATGTCCCAGTCGGTCGGCACCGACTTGGCCCGCCGCTGACAGGCGACCGGCTCACCACCAGCGACGTCCACCATGTCTGGCATCCAGTGTCCGGCACCGAACGGCGGATCGACCCACTCCAGTACCAAGACGCGACGCCGATCGCGGCTGGCCACAGCGTCGCGTACGTCCTGCAGCCGGGAACGGAGCGCGTTGACCAGCGCATCGCCGCGCCCCGGTATCCCGGTGCGCCTGGCCACGGTGCTGATTGTTTCCAGCACCTCAGCGAGGGAATATGGATCCAAGGTCAGCACGTCAGCGCGGCAGCCCAGCTGCGCGACCGCAGCACGCACCTCCGAAGTCGGTACGGCACAGACCCGGCACAGATCTTGGGTGAGGATGAGATCGGGATCCAGGCCGGCCAGCGCATCCTGATGCAGGGTGTAGAGATCGGCGCCAGCTGCGAACTGGGTCCGGACATAGGCGTCAATCTCTACCGGCGCCATCGCCGAGGTGTCCAGGCCGCCGACGATGACCGTCTTCTCCTGCAGCGCCCGCGGCGGCTCATTGCACTCGAAGGTCACCCCGACCAGCTGGTCATCCAACCCGAGGGCATAGACGATCTCGGTCGCCGAGGGGAGGAGGGATACGATCTGCATGGTTGTGAGTCTATTGCCGAGAAGCATCACCAGGCTCGACTGCGGTTTCGGCACAGGTACCCTGGGAGGGTGACCAACCTGCCGATCTCGTCGCCGTACCGGAGCAGCCCGAATGTTCCGGTGAGCCCGAGCGAGCGGGACCAGCTGAGCTCACGGCTGAATGCGGCCTTTACCGACGGGGCGCTTAGCCAGGAGGATTACAGCGCCCGGCTCGACCGGCTGTTTGCGGCCCGGACGATGGGAGAGCTGGTGCCCGTGGTCGATGGTCTCCCTCCAGTGCAGACCTACTCCGCGCCGGCGATCGTGCAGGGCAGCGGTGGCCCGCCAGGCCAACTGGCACCGTCGCGCAGCGGCAACCGGCTGACTCTTGTGGCGGGCGGCACCACGATTGCCGTGCTGCTCCTGGTGGCCATCCTGCTGGTGCTGCTGCTCTGATGGGTGATGAGATCCAGATTTCGGGCGCCCCGATCCGTCTCGGGCAACTGCTGAAACTGGCCAATCTCATCGATCAGGGCTCCGATGCCAAGGCGCTGCTGGCGGCTGGCGAGGTCTCGGTTAACGGCGACATCGATAACCGTCGAGGGCGCAAGCTGGTGGTGGGCGACATCGTCAGCGTGAGGGGGTCGTCAGTCACGATCATCAGCTGAGGACCCTGATTTGGGCGGGTCAGGGATCTGGCGTAAACTGTCCAGTCGGCCATCTTTGCCGGTGGCTACTGTATCGTGCGTCAAGCAGATTGAGAGTTTATGGCGAAGAAAGAAGGCGCTCTAGAGCTGGAGGGCACCGTTGTCGAAGCACTCCCGAACGCAATGTTCCGGGTTGAGCTAGCCAATGGACACAAGGTGCTCGCCACCATCTCCGGCAAGATGCGTCAGCACTACATCCGCATTCTGCCCGCGGACCGTGTCGTCGTCGAACTCTCTGCCTATGACCTGACCCGCGGACGGATCGTTTACCGGCACAAGTGATCGTATGGCGGAGCCATCCGCCGACCCGACGGGGTGTCCGTCGACCCGGCGGAGCCATTCGTCGAAAACTATAGAGTTCTCCAGTATCCACCAAAAGTTTGGGCGCGCCCCTGTGTCAGGGAGCCGCGGCCGACGCCGATTCAGAAGGAAGCTCGATGAAGGTTCAGCCGAGCGTTAAGAAGATCTGCGACAAGTGCAAGGTCATCCGCCGGCACGGTCGTGTGATGGTGATCTGCGACAACCCTCGCCACAAGCAGCGCCAGGGCTGACCTGGACTGCCGGCGACCGAAGTCGGCAACATCACCCGGCGGTACCCAAGCGTACGGTTCAGCACAACTCCAAAAAGTGTGACAGCAAGACCGGACCTGGTCCGGTCCCACCCTCGGAACGAAGGCCGAGGCCCTGTTCGTGGCAGTTCTCATCTGAGTGCTCCAGATCGGCGGCAGGGACGCGTCACGCCAGACACCTTCGCGGCTCACGGCCAGAAAGCCGGAGCCGAATTTTGAGAAAGGTAGTTCCGCCTGATGGCACGTCTCATTGGTGTCGACCTCCCGCGTGACAAACGCCTCGAGGTCGCACTGACCTACATCTTCGGCATGGGACGTACCCATGCTCTGGAGACCCTGAAGGCCACTGAGATCAGTGGCGATCTTCGTGTTCACCAACTGTCCGACGACCACCTGGTCGCCCTGCGTGACTGGATCGAAGCCAACTACCAGGTTGAGGGCGACCTCCGCCGCGAGGTGGCCTCCGATATTCGCCGCAAAGTGGAAATCGGTTCCTACCAGGGACGACGACACCGCAGCGGGCTGCCGGTT
>JBBSQO010000244.1:0-4364 GCA_038244025.1 Propionibacteriales bacterium | reverse complement strand
GCTGACTCCAGAGGCTGGGCTCTCAACCTCGTCTTCGCTCATACCCACTTTGTCGGTGCGTCAATCAGCCAACTGGTACGAATCATCAATTATTCAGCTGGTCGGCCCAGTTGGTCGGCACGCCTAACTTCGTTCGTTTGAAGGCCTGGAGCGGGGGTACTAGGTGTCGCAATCGACACCCGGGATGGACTTCATGAGCATCGACTATGACTCACCACGTAAGACCGATGACGATCTCGACGAGGGACCCGTCGATGAGCTGAAGACGCGGCGCAGCGCCAAGAGTTCGGGCAAGGTGGATGAGGACGAGGTCGAGGCAGCCGAGCTGTTCGAGCTGCCCGGTGCGGACCTGTCTGGCGAGGAGCTGACGGTCCGCGTCCTGCCGAGACAGCACGACGAGTTCGGCTGTGCCGGCTGCTTCCTGGTCTGCCACCGCAGCCAGCTGGCCGAAGAGCGCAATGGAATGGCTTACTGCCGCGACTGCGCCGGCTGACGACTCACCCGCTGAAGCGATCCCAGACCCGGTGCCTGGTCAGCAGCTGGACCACCTGGTCCAGCACGGTGATCGGGTCGTCACCCAGCACCACACCCGGGGTGCTGGACGAGCAGCCGACGTCGGTGAAGGCGGCAGCCGAGTCGCCCCAGCCACCGAGGGCCTTGCAGTGCCGATAAGCCTCCGACAACAACAAGGCAACCCGCGGGTCCAAGTCCGGGGTGGTCGGCGCCGCTGCCTTGGCGTCCCCGTTCGCCGAGTCCGCCACCACCGGGGACGGGGTACCGGCCAGCAGCACGGCATCGAACTCGACCGAACGAGCAGTCAGGAAGCTGCGCTGGATCACCACCGGCTCGGCACCGCCATCGGTCAGCATCCCACCGGTCGGTGCGACCACCAGCGGGATCATCCCGCTGGAAAACACCGCATCGCGGACGGCCCTGATCTCATCGAGGTTGCTGTTCTGGTCGGCGACGATACCGATCACCCGGCCGGTTGTCGGCCACTCCTTGCCGACCTGGGAAAGAGCGGCACTCGGCCGCACGTCGGCAAGCTCCACCGACGCGGCGGGGGAGGACAGCCCCAGCCCGGCAGCCACCTCGGCACAAAGGTCGGAATCGATATTGGCCAGTGCCATCAGCTGCCGTTCCTTGATGGCCTGCTCATAGCACTTGCCCAGCTCGAAGGTGTAACCGCGGACGGTGTGCTGTTGCTCGACCGGTGACAGGCTCTGCCAGAACATCCGGGGCTGGCTGAAGTGATCATCGAATGACTCCGGGGACTGCCGTACCTTGGGCGCGGACTCGACGGTGCGGGCCACGTCAATGAAGGCACCGGCGTCGGCACCGGCCGTGAAGGGACAACCGCCGTCCAGCGAGTTCGGCCGGTAAGGCGCCACACCGGACTGATCTGCCGTCTGGTGCATCCCGTCCCGGAGCATGTCGTTGACCGGGGCTTGAGGGCGGTTGATCGGAATCTGGGCGAAGTTCGGCCCGCCGAGCCGGCTCAGCTGGGTGTCCAGGTAGCTGAACAGCCGTCCCTGCAGCAACGGGTCGTCGGTCACATCAATCCCGGGCACCAGGTGGCCGGGATGGAAGGCGACCTGTTCGGTCTCGGCGAAGTAGTTGGTCGGGTTGGCATTGAGGGTCATCAGGCCAACCAGCTGCACCGGCGCCAGCTCTTCGGGGACCAGCTTGGTCGGATCGAGCAGGTCAATACCTGAGAACATCTGGTCCTCGGTGTCGGGGAAGGTCTGGACCCCCAGCTCCCACTCCGGGTAGGCGCCCGCTTCGATGGCATTGGCAAGATCACGACGGTGGAAGTCCGGGTCCGCCCCACCGCTGAGCTGCGCCTCCTCCCAAACCTGGGAATGCACCCCAGCCTTGGGCTTCCAGTGAAACTTCACCAAGGTGGTGACACCCTCGGCATTGACCATCCGGAAGGTGTGCACCCCGAACCCCTCCATTGCCCGCCAGGAATGCGGGATGGCGCGGTCCGACATCTGCCAGATGGTGTGGTGCTGGGCCTCGGTGTGCAGGGAGACGAAGTCCCAGAAGGTATCGTGGGCGCTCTGCGCCTGGGGAATTTCGATGTCTGGGCGTGGTTTGACCGCATGCACGATGTCGGGGAACTTGATCGCGTCCTGAATGAAGAACACCGGGATGTTGTTACCAACCAGGTCGTAGTTTCCCTCGTCGGTGTAGAACTTGGTGGCAAATCCGCGGGTGTCGCGAACCGTGTCGGCCGAACCGCGCGATCCGGTGACGTTGGAGAATCGGACGAAGACGGGCGTCTCGACATCCGGGGCTAGGAAGCTGGCACAGGTGATCTTGGCCGCGGTTCCGTAGGACTGGAAGACACCATGGGCAGCCGCCCCGCGGGCGTGCACCACCCGCTCGGGGATCCGCTCGTGGTCGAAGTGCATGATCTTCTCGCGTAGGTGGTGGTCCTGCATCAGGACCGGCCCACGCGGACCCGCCTTGAGCGAGTGATCGGTGTCGGTGAGACGGGCGCCTTGGGCCGTGGTCAGGTAGGCACCGGACTGGGCCCGCGCATCCGCAGCCGCACCGGTTGGCTTTCCGGTCGGCGACACCGCCTCCGGCGCTCGGCTGTTCGGCTTCGGTGGCAGCGGCTCGCGTGGCTCTGTCGGCTCCGCGATGGGCGGTGGTTCGGTGCCCGGGACCCCGGGGATCGCGTAGTCATCTGCTTGCTGGATGTTGCGGGAGTCGCTGGCGGGGGTCATGGCAGTCTTCCGGGTCGAGGTCGGGTATTTGAGGAGGTGGGTAGGTAGTCGGCGGAGACCTGAAGCCTGTCCGCTTCAGGCCTGTACGCCGGCCAGCAGGGATCCTGTCCAGTGCCGGAGCAGATCTGATGGCGACTCGTGGATCTCGTCGGCGCCAGCATCGGCCAGCTGCAGTTGTGAGATGCCACCGCAGGTGAACCCGATGCAGCGGAACCCGGCATTGTGGGCCGAACGGATGTCCCACACCGTGTCACCGATCGCGATGGTTCGGGCCGGGTCCAGACCATGCTGCTGCGCCGCGGTGGCCAGCAGGTCTGGTGCCGGCTTGGACTGCTTGACGTCGGCAGAGGTGGTCGCCCCGAAAAGATCCTCCCGGGCGCCAATGGCCGGCAACATCCAGTCCAGGTCCTCCTCCTTGCCGCTAGTGGCCAGGACCACCCGAAGACCCGCGTCAGCGGCCCGATGGATCAGGTCTGCGGTCTGCCGGAACGGCTTTACCTGGTCACGAAGGGCCGCATAACGCTGCGAGTGGCCTTCGACCACCGCTTCATCGGTCTCACCCAGCAACTGCTCCACCAAGTCCGCATCGGCGCGCCCGATCAGCTGGTGGATGGCCGCCATGGAGATCTGGCCGTGGCCAGTGTCCCGCAGTGCTTGTGACCAAGCCAGCACATGCAGGTAATTGGTGTCCAGCAAGGTGCCATCGACGTCCAGCAGCAGGCCCGGTTGTTGATGGTCAGAATCGGTGGGCATGGCAACCTTCCCCGCTACTGCTGCTGTTCCACTGGGCCGGACTGGGCAACTTCCTTGGCCGCCTTCTTGATCTTCTCACTGGCCGCCTCCTCCTGCTTCAGGTTCTCCCGGAGCAGTGCGGCGACCTCATCCGTGCCGCGGGCATCGGCATTGACGATCAAGGTCTCATAGACGGCGATCTCATAACGCTCGGTTTCCAGCCCACCAGACAGCAGGACGGTGTCGACGATCCGCTGGTCCGTCTTGCGGATGGTGGCCTTGCCTTCGCGCGCCAGTCCCTTGGTGGTTGGGCTCGGTGAGTCGTTGACCTCCTCGCCGAGCAGCTGGAAGCACTGCTCCAGATTCTTGATCTGTTGCCGGGTCTCCTCGGCATGCTCGCTAAACAGGGTCTTCAGCTCGGAGCGCTGGGCATGCTCCTCAAGCTCACCGAGCATCTCCAGTGAATCGTGCTCCATCGACAAGGCTGAACCTAGCTTGAAGCTAAAGAGTTCCTCGGCAGTGTTGAAATGTTCGAACATGATGGTTTCCTTTCGGCTTGTGGAAGTGAATCTTGTGGAAGCACATGGCGGACCAGCGCCTTCCGACCCGCCAACCGGCCGGTGCCGCGATAGGAGTCCTCGCCAATATCGGGGGTCGGCTCAAGATCACGGTCCAGTCCCGGCTCGCTCTGCTTCTGTTTGGGTGGCTTGATACTGGGGAAGCGGTTGACGCGGTCACAGAAGGTGTACTGGTCATCCTTTGTCTTGACCTCGTTGGCCATCGTCACTCCTGTGAGCTCGTGCTGGACAGGCTTCCCGCCTTGGCGAACTCCGCCACGATGGCGTCACAGAATGCGGGCAGGTCGTCGGGGGAGCGGCTGGTCACCAGGCCGTTGTC
>JBBSQO010000243.1:0-4366 GCA_038244025.1 Propionibacteriales bacterium | reverse complement strand
TTACAGGGGTGCGCCAATCCGGCGGACCCGAAGCAGGTTGGTGGTCCCGGCAATCCCGGGTGGCGATCCTGCCACGATCACCACCCGCTCATTTTCGGAGAGCCGGCCAAGATCGGTCAGCGACTTGTCGACCTGGCGCACCATCGCGTCGGTGTGGTCGACGGTCGGCACCACAAAGCACTCAACTCCCCACGACAGGGTCAACTCTGCCCTGGTGGACTCCTCCGGTGTGAAAGCGAGCAAAGGAATGGTCGACCGCAGCCGGGAAAGTCGCCGGGCTGAGTCGCCGGACTGGGTGAAGGCGACCAGATATTTGGCTCCAACCCGCTCACCTACCTCAGCGGCCGCCTTGGCAATCACTCCGCTGGTGGTGTGCGGATCCCAGTCGATCCTGGCGATCTCAGCCATCCCGTGTGACTCCGTACTGACCACGATCCGCGCCATCGTCTCCACGGTCTCGATCGGGTACTGCCCGACACTGGTCTCACCGGATAGCATCACCGCATCGGCGCCGTCCAGGATGGCATTGGCTACATCGGACGCCTCGGCCCGGGTCGGCCGCGGTGCGGAGATCATCGACTCCAGCATCTGGGTAGCCACGATGACCGGCTTGGCCATCCGGCGGGCTGCGGTGACGATTCTCTTCTGCACCAGCGGTACGTCTTCCAGCGGCAGCTCGACACCGAGGTCACCGCGAGCCACCATCAGCGCATCGAAGGCGTCGATGATGTCGTCCAGATGGTCGATCGCCTGCGGCTTCTCGATCTTCGCGATGACCGGAACCTTCCGGCCTTCCGCCGCCATGATCGCTCGGACCTGGTCGACATCGCTGGCCTTGCGGACAAACGACAGGGCCACCATGTCGGCGTCGTGGTGCAGTGCCCAGCGCAGGTCGTCGGTGTCCTTCTCGCTCATCGCGGGAACGCTGACGGCAACGCCAGGCAAGTTAATGCCCTTGTTGTTGCTGACCGGTCCCCCGACCACGACCCGGGTCGTCACGGTGGTGTCGGTGACCGCGGTCGCCTCCAGTGCGATCCGGCCATCGTCAATGAGGATCCGGTCGCCGATACTGACATCACCGGGCAAGCCCTTGTAAGTGGTCGAGCAGCGCTCCACGTCCCCCTGGATGTCGTCAACGGTGATGGTGAAAGTTGCCCCGTAGGCCAATGTCACCTTGCCGTCCGCAAATCGGCCCAGCCGGATCTTTGGGCCCTGCAGGTCGGCCAGCACGCCGACGGCGCGGCCGGACTCTTGCGCCGCGGCTCGGACCAGGCGCAGGTTGCGCTCGTGGTCGGCATAGTCACCGTGACTCATGTTCAGCCGGGCAACGTCCATGCCGGCCTCGACCATTGCGGACAACCGTTCCGGCGTCGAGGAGGCAGGACCGAGGGTGCACACTATCTTGGCTCTTCTCACGTTCCGACCTTAGCGAACCGGCCAACCCAGGTCGCCTACCACTGGCCCACTGGTCCGGGTCAGCAACCGTGGCCGCCCGGAAACCGGGCTGCGCTCTGACCGGGCCTCAGCGCTGGACGAGCTCCAGCGCCCGTTGCAGATCCTTGGGGTAGGCCGAGGTGTAGGACACATAATCACCGGAGCCGGGATGGATAAAGCCGAGCTGGACAGCGTGCAGCCATTGTCGGTTCAGTCCTAGCCGGTTCGCCAGCACCGGGTCTGCGCCATAGGTCGGGTCACCGACGCAGGGATGCCGGATCGCCGCCAGGTGGACCCGAATTTGGTGGGTGCGGCCCGTCTCAAGGTGAATCTCCAGCAGCGTGGTGCCGATAAAGGCATCCAGGGTGCTGTAGTGGGTCACGCTGTGCCGGCCACCGGCCAGGACGGCCATCTTGTAGTCCGCTCCCGGATGCCGCCCGATGGGCCCCTCGATGGTCCCTTCAAATGGGTCGGGATGGCCCTGGACGAGTGCGTGGTAGGTCTTGTCAACGGTCCGTTGCTTAAAGGCTCGTTTGAGGACGGTGTAGGCACGCTCGCTCTTGGCTACCACCATCAGCCCCGAGGTACCAACGTCCAGCCGTTGCACGATTCCCCGTCGCTCCGGCACACCGGAGGTGGAAATTCGGAAACCGGCGGCAGCCAGGTGCTCCACCACCGATGGGCCAGTCCAGCCGAGGCTGGGATGCGCGGCCACGCCGACGGGCTTGTCCACCACGACGATGTCGCGGTCATCATGGACGATGGTGATGCCTTCGACCTCGGACGGGATCACCGGCACCTGGGTCACCAGCTCAGGGAGGTCCACCTCCAGCATGGCACCGCTGTGCAGCCGGTCGGACTTGGCCACCGCAGCCCCGTCCACCCGTACCGACCCGGACGCGATCAGGTCGGCGATCCTGGCGCGGGAGAGGCCGAGCAGTCTGGCCACCCCGGCGTCCGCCCGTTCGCCGGCCAGCCCCTCGGGGACCAGCACGATTCTGTGTTGGCTGATGTTCTTGGGCTGGCTGATGTTTTCCGGCTGGCTCATGATTTTGGCCGATGCTGACTCACGACTTCGGCGGCTTGGTTGGGGGGTGCGGATAGTGCTGACCGGACAGTGAGACGTTCTTGATCATCGTAAGTACGAGGATCAGGACGGCAGCCGAAGTGATCATCATGTCGGCTAGATTGAAGATCGGCCACTTCGGCAGCTGAAGGAAGTCAACCACCTGCCCGTGGAGGAAGGAAGGTGACCGGAAGAGCCGGTCGATGAGGTTTCCGCCGATGCCGGCACACAACAGCCCAAGGGCCGTCGCCCAACCAGGGTGGCCGAGTCTGGGGACCAACCGGACGAGCACGAAGATCAGCACAGCCAGATAGAGGAAGGGAAAGACAACGGTGTACTGCTCACCAAGGCTGAAGGCGGCACCGGAGTTCCGGATCAACCGGAGGGTGAGGACACCACCGAGGAGCCGGACCGGGTGTGCCTCATCCAGCCAGGCAACCACGGCAATCTTGCTCAGCACGTCAAGAATTAGTCCGGTGATAGCGACCAGGATGAAGAGCAGCCGCGCCCTAGGTCGTCCACCCGCATGGACCTGCGACCCATCAAAGTGGTCTTGGGTCGGCTTTGGCACATTCAGTCCCGAGGTTGATTTTGGCAGTCCCGAGGTTGATTTTGGCAGTCCCGAGGTTGATTTTGGCGGTCCGGACGTTGATGGTGGCTGACCGGTGGCTGTCAGCGCCTTTCCTCGCGTTGTTTGCATGTCACGCACAGTGTCGCACGCGGAAACGCCTGCAAGCGTCCCTTGCCGATGGCTTGGCCACAGTTCTCGCACGCACCGAAGGTGCCCAGCTCGATGTGTCGCAGCGCCGCTTTGGACTGGTCCAGGGTGCCGCGAGCATTCTGCGCCAGCGACATTTCCTGGTCGCGCTCGAAGTTCGATGACCCCACGTCGGCAGGGTCGCGCCCGGCGCCATCGCTACCGTCGCGCAGCAGTCCAGCCAGCTCGGATTCGGTCTCGGCGATCTGCGCTTCCTGCCGGATGATGTCGGCTTCCAGCTCTGCTCTGACCTCGGCAAGCTCTGCCCTTGTCCACGGATCCTCCCCCTCGCGCACCGGAAGTTTCTTGACATTCACTCCTGTTCGGGGCACTCCTGTTCGGGGCACTCCTGTTCGGGGCACTCCTGTTGGGGGCACTGCAGTTCGGGGCACTGCTGCTGGCTCCGGCTCGGCGGCGGCTTCATCGCTCTTTCCTGTCCCTGTCTGTTTCTTCGCTGCCTGTTTCGTCGTCGCCTGTTTCGCGGCTGTCTGTTTCGTCGCTGTCTGTTTCTGTTTCGTCGCTGCCTGTTTCGTGGCTGCCGGTTTCTTCGCCGTGGCCCGCGGGGCGGACGCCTGGGCAGCATCGCTCGCCGCGAGGGCTGGTGGTCGCTCCGCTCCCGCCGATTTAGCAGCACTCGAGGGCGTCTTGGTCGTCGTACCCGACGAGGTCTTTTTCCCGGTCGTGGCAGCACCGGTCTTCTTGGTCGTCGTGCCCGACGAGGTCTTTGTCCCGGTCGTGGCAGCACCGGTCTTCTTGGCGGTGCTCTTCTTGGCCGCGGGCATATCTTCCCCTTGCTGTTGGACTGTCCGGTGAGACAGTAGGGCTCTTTGGATGAATCTTCAATGGCGAAGAGGTGAATCCGGGCAATTCTTACTCATCACTTTTGAGAAAAGACGAGAGGGCCCCGCCGCAGCGGGGCCCTTCGTACCTGTGGCTGTCAGTTCTGGTCGCGCAGCAGGGCGTCCAGTCGCGGCGTATTGGAGGGGGTGCCGTGCCGGTCTGCACCCTGCTGATCTTTCCGGGGCTGATCTTTCCGGGGCTGATCTTTCCGGGGCTGATCGTCCCCGGGCTGATCGTCCCCGGGCTGATCGTCCCCGGGCTGATCGTCC
>JBBSQO010000242.1:0-4372 GCA_038244025.1 Propionibacteriales bacterium | reverse complement strand
TGACAGGGCGGCCTGCTCACTGCCCCGGTCGGCCTGCTGTGCTGCGTGGGCCTGCTGTGGTGCTTGGGTCTGCTGTGCTGCTTGGGCCTGCTGTGGTGCTTGGGCCTGTTGCTCCGGGTCGTCCAGCTGCTGCGGAGGGCCGGCATCGACGATCGGCCAGCCAGCTGGTTGCTGATGCGCTGAATCTGCGGTAACTCGCTCGCCAGCCGGTCGGCTGTCTGGCAATGGGCTAGCCGGCTGATCGGAGCCCGCCTGAGCTGGCTGCATCTGGGCTGATCGCACCTGGGCTGGCTGAATCTGGGCTGGCTGCATCTGGGCCGGCTGCACCCGCGGAGATGACTGGTCGGGCAGTGACCGTTCCAGCTGTGGTTGCGGCTCCGGCTGGGTTGCCGACCTGTCCGGTTGCCTCTGGTGGTCGGCGTTCACGGCACCGGTCACCCCGACCCGGCGCTCCAGTCGGTCCAGCCGGGCATGGATGCCCCGATCGTCAACGTCGGCCCCCGGCAGCAGTACCCGGGCACACATCAGCTCCAGGTGCAGCCGGGGTGCCGTGGTCCCGCGCATCTCGGTCAGACCGGTGGCAATCACCTCGGCGGCCCGAGTCAGCTCCCCGGTGCCCAGGGCAGCAGCCTGCGACTCCAGCCGCTCGCCCTGGTCGGCCGCCACATCGACCAGCCCGGAGGAGAGAGCGTCCGGTACCGCCGCCACGATGACCAGGTCACGCAGCCGCCGCAACAGGTCCTCGGCAAAGCGCCGTGGGTCCTGCCCGACCTCGATCACCTTGTCCACACAGGCAAACACCCCGCCCGCGTCGCCGGCCGCAAACGCGTCCAGCACCTCGTCCAGCAACGAGTCCGGCGTATATCCCAGCAACGCGGTGGCTTGGCTGTAGGAGACGCCGGTCTCGGCTGCGCCGCCCAGAAGTTGATCAAGGACCGACAGCGAGTCGCGGACCGATCCCGCGCCGGCCCGTACCACCAACGGCAGCACGGCCGGTTCGACGTGAATGCCCTCGGCCCCACAGAGCTTGGCGAGATAGCCGCTCAACACCTTGGGCGGCACCAGCCGGAAGGGATAGTGGTGGGTCCGGGAACGGATGGTGCCGATCACCTTGTCCGGCTCGGTGGTGGCAAAAATGAACTTCACATGCGGCGGTGGTTCCTCGACCAGCTTCAGCAGCGCGTTGAACCCGGCCGTGGTGACCATGTGCGCCTCGTCGACGATGTAGATCTTGTAGCGGCTGTGGACCGGCGCGAAGAAGGCCCGTTCCCGTAGGTCCCGGGCATCATCGACGCCACCGTGGCTGGCGGCATCAATCTCGATCACATCGATGCTGCCGGCACCGCCTCGAGCCAGGTCACGGCAGGACTGGCACTGGCCGCAGGGCACCGGAACCGGTCCCTGCTCACAGTTGAGGGCCCGGGCCAGGATCCGCGCGGAGGTGGTCTTGCCACAGCCGCGTGGCCCGGAAAAGAGGTACGCGTGGTTGACGCGGTTGTTGACGAGTGCCCGCTGCAGCGGCTCGGTGACATGCTCCTGACCGATCACGTCGGCGAACGTGTCCGGACGATAGCGGCGGTAGAGCGCCAGCGGAGCGCTGCTCTCCACCTGCGCGGCCGATGCCGGGTCGGTCCCCTGATCACCCTGGCCTGAACTGGGTCCCAGGTCAGGCACGCTGCCCTGATCCGGCCTACCGTGTTGGTCAGGGATGTCGAACCCGTCCTGCTCCGCCAGCGCTTCATCCACGCCTGAACCCTAGTCGCTGCCTCCGACAGTGACCAGAACGCAGCACGTCGGTCTGCAGGAATCCGGTCGCGCCCGCAGAATCTCCTGACAGTCGCGCAGCAGGGCCCGATCCAGAGCCGATTTCGGCGACTGCCAGGCAGAATTGCGGTTGCCCAGCGGCATGCACCCCATCGCCGGGGATACGGCACTATGGACCGGTGATCCGCATCGGCATCTCCGGCTGGACCTATCCCCCCTGGCGTGGCAACTTCTATCCGCCCGGACTCGTGCAGCGCAAGGAGCTGGCCTACGTTGCCGAGCGGATGAGCTCGGTCGAGATCAACGGCTCTTTCTATTCGCTGCAGCGTCCGACCAGTTATCAGGCGTGGCGGACACAGGTGGGCGACGATTTTGTCTTTGCGGTCAAGGGCGGCCGGTTCATCACCCACATGAAGAAGCTGACCGAGGTCGAGACCCCGCTGGCCAACTTCTTCGCCTCTGGCGTGCTGGCCCTGGGACCGACGCTCGGACCGATCCTGTGGCAGCTGCCGCCAAACCTCGGCTTCAATCCCGCTCGGATGTCGACATTCTTCGAGCTGTTGCCCCGTACGGCCGCCGCCGCGGCAAAGCTGGCTCGCCGGCACGGTGCGAAGATCGGCCCGGACCGCGAGCTGGTCAGCACCGAGGTCCCCGAGCAGCCGATCCGGCACACCGTGGAGATCCGCCACCGCACCTTCTGTTGTGAGGATTTCTATGCGCTGCTGCGCGCCCACGACATCGGCCTGGTCGTCTCGGACAACCCCGGCCAGTGGCCGGTGCTTGAGCAGCTCACCTCCGACTTCATCTACGTCCGGCTGCACGGCGACACCGAGCTGTACGCCAGCGGTTACAGCGACGACGCCTTGCGCTCCTGGGCGGACAAGATCCGCCGCTGGTCGGCACTCGGTCAAGACGTCTTCGTCTACTGTGACAACGACGCCAAGCTGCATGCCCCCTACGATGCGATCCGGCTGCGCCAGCTGCTCGAAGGCTGACGTCGAGCCGGGAGATGACGACCAGCTACCTGTCCCCGTACGATGCGATCGGTGGCTGCACCCGCCGGTGATCACCTTCCACTCTTCCCCATTGAGGCGCCGCGCAATCCATGCCCGTTTTGCTCGACCTGACGCCGCTGCGCGACAGCCCACCGTTCCGACGGCTGTGGTGGGGTCTTGGCATCTCGAACCTCGGCACCCAGCTGACCGTCATGGCCGTCAGCCTGGAGGTGTACGACCTCACCGCTTCCACCCTTTCGGTCGGCGTACTCGGCATCTGTGCACTGGTCCCGCTGGTTGGTCTCGGCCTGTACGGCGGTGCCTTGGTCGACGTCCATGATCGCCGCAAGGTGGCGCTGATCTCGTCAGCGGCGCTTTGGCTGGTCACCATCGTGCTGGCCGTCCAGGCCTGGTTGCGGGTGGACTCGGTGCTGGTGCTCTATGCCCTGGTGGCACTGCAGTCTGCTGGGTTCGCGATCAACAATCCGGCCCGCTCGGCGATCGTCCCCCGGCTGGTGGGGCTTCGGCTGCTGCCGGCCGCCAACGTCCTGCAGACCGTCGCCATGGATATTGCCTTGACCGTTGGGCCGCTCGCCGGTGCGTTCCTGGTGGCGATCTGGGGCTATGCCGAGGCGTACACGATTGATGCGGTGCTGTTCACCTTCGCGTTCTGGGCGCTGTGGCGGCTGCCGGACGTACCGCCACTGCCGGCCGAAGGCGCCGACGCAACGCCTGCGGTACGGCGATCGGGACTCTCCTCGGTGTTGGAGGGGCTGCGGTTCCTGGCCACCCGGCGCAATGTCCGGATGACCTTCATCGTGGATTTGATCGCCATGGTGCTGGCGATGCCGCGGGTGCTCTATCCGGCCGTCGGCGTGGTCTTCCTGGGCGGTGGAGCGACCACCACCGGGATGCTGACGGCCGGCTTCGCGGCCGGCGCAGTACTAGCCGGCGTTTTCTCCGGCGGGCTGGTCGGGCTTCGCCGGCAGGGGCGGGTGATCATCGGCTCCATCTTCGGCTTCGGTCTCGCCGTGATCGGCTTCGGGGTGGTGCTGGTCCTGGTTGGTCCGACGTCACCGGGCCAGGTCCTGGTCGGAGCGCTGGTCGCGGCAATGGCCTTCCTCGCCGTGGCCGGGGCAGCCGATGCGATCAGCGCCGTCTTTCGGCAGACCATCCTGCAGGCGGCCACCCCGGACTGGCTGCGCGGTCGACTGCAAGGCGTCTTCATCGTCGTGGTGGCCGGCGGTCCCCGACTCGGCGAGCTCGCCGTTGGCGCCCAGGCTCACTGGCTGGGCGAGAGTTGGGCTGCGGTGGTCGGCGGCACGCTGTGTGCCGTACTGGTTGTCCTCGCGGTGCTGTGGCAGCGCGGGTTCTGGGACTACGACGGCCGCGATCCCGAGCCCTGATCAGGCCGACATCCGGCTCAAAACATGACGGGTCCCCCGCGCACCCGAAAGAGCTCACTTACCCTTGCTGCCTTCCGACCCTGGGGGAGTTGGGCGAGTTATCGCCACGCGGGGGACTGACGAGCAGTGTACGTGATTGGCCGCCGTCGCTCCAGTTCGCGGAAACCATCGGTTACCGGTAATCTTCCGCGCGGAGGATTCGCCTAG
>JBBSQO010000241.1:0-4383 GCA_038244025.1 Propionibacteriales bacterium | reverse complement strand
GGGCCGGGGGGCGGGGTGGCCCCGGGGGGGGGGGCCCCCACCGCGGTTGTCCTCCGACACGTTAGTCGGTTGTGCCGGTCGTGCTGGACGGGCCAGAGTTGCGGGAGTTACCCGTACCCGAGGTATCCGACGATGCCGCCGATGCCTTCCGGTCCGCTGGATTTACTGCTCGGAAGATGCTGGCCATGGTGACCACTCTCCTTTGTTTGATGTCCCCTGTGGGGCTGTCAAACTCCACGTTGCCCGCCGAGCGCCGGCTGGCCAATGGCTCTAACCGGAGGTTGAGGACAACTTAACGATTCTTTGTCCTCCGGACCGGGCGGAGCTCAGCACCAAGGTGATCTCCGCGCCCTCGGCTGTGGAGGTGGGCGCGCCGATGGTGAGACTCCCGCCAGCGGCCTCGGCCGTACGGCGGGCAATGTCGAGCCCCAGACCGGTGGATCCCTTGCTACTGGCGCCCCGGTCCATCGGGTTGGCGGTGTCGAAACCGGGACCTTGATCTCTGATGGTCAGCAGTGCGTCGCCCTCGGTGGTTTCCGTCAGCCGCACCGCGAAGGCGGTGCCGGCGGGCGTGTGCGCAAAAATGTTGCCCAGCAGCGCATCAAGAGTGGCGGCGAGGTCGGGTCCGGCTACCCGGACGTGCAGTGGGTGAGCAGGCACGTCTGTGACCACGGCGCGACCTTCCTCCTCGGCCAGTGGGGCCCAGAAGTCCAGTCGTTCCGCTACCACGGCTGTCGCGTCGCTGCGAGCAGCAATCCCTTCCCGGACGGGGCGTCTGGCTTCGGAGATGACATCGTCGACGGTACGAGTCAGGGTGTCGACATCACGGCCAATCCGGTCAGCATCGGCTGGATCGGTGAGTGCGTCGGCATCGAGCCGAAGCACCGTGAGCGGCGTGCGCAGCCGGTGGGAGAGATCGGCTACCGACTCCCGCTCTGTTGCCAGCAACACAGCGATGCGGTCAGCAAGCTGGTTCACCGCCTGCCCAACCCCCCGCAGCTCCATCGGCCCAGCCGGGTCAACTCGGGCATCCAGCTCACCGGCACCCAGCTGGTGGGAGACCTTGGCAAGATCAATCATCGGCTGCACCAGTCGATGGGCCAGCCGGTCCGCTAAACCGATGCTCACCGCCAGCAACACAATCCCCAGTCCACCAAGGATCAGCCAGGCTCGGATAACGCCTTCGCGCATGTCCGCATCCGTCACAAAACCGCGGATCACGGCAGTTCCGTCGTCGAGTCCCTGGACCGCCACCAGAATTTCTCGGCCACCATCGGCATCGGCCACCACACTGCGGCCCCGAGCAGCAAGATCGACTGCCTTGGTGCGTTGGGCTGGGGCGCCGAGGATATCTGAGTCCGCATAGAAGACCGTCAATGGATAGTCAGACGGGTCATCGTGGGCCAGCTGGCTGAGGGCGAGCTCGACGACTGAGCGATCGACCGTGGCTACGATGGGCGCCAACCCCTCGGCTTCCCTGGTCGCGGCGTTGATGGCGCGATCAGCAGCCACCTGCTGGACGAGGTAACAGAGCGGGACGATGAAGGCGATCAGGATGACCGACGTGGTCGCCGCGACCAGCAACGCCAGTTGTCGTCTTATGGTGATCATGGTGAACTGGTCGGGTCAACCAGTTTCACGCCGACCCCACGTACGGTGTGCAGGTAACGCGGGTCCTCACCGGTCTCACCAAGTTTTCGACGCAGCCAGGACAGGTGCACATCGACTGTCTTGTCGGCACCGGTGAAGGGTTGCTGCCAGATTTCGGTGATTAGTTCGCGTTTGGTGACGACCTGGTTGGGGCGCTCGGCTAGGTGGAACAGCAAGTCAAACTCCTTGGGCGTCAGGGTCAGTGCCTGGCCGGCCAGGGAGGCGGTTCGGGTGGCCGCGTCAATCTGCAACTCCCCAACAGAAAGGGGGGATGATGAGTCATCGGCGTGTGCCCGGCGCAGTACGGCTCGCACCCGCGCATCGAGCTGGGTGAGGCTGAACGGTTTGATCACGTAGTCGTCCGCGCCCGCGTCCAGGGCAGCCACCACCGCGCGTTCGTCATCGCGAGCGGTCGCCACAATGACCGGCACCCGGTTCACCGCACGCAGCATCCGGAGCAGCTGAAGTCCGTCCAGATCGGGGAGCCCGAGGTCCAGCACCACCAGATCCGGGGTTTCCTTGTCAATCATCGCCAGCGCCGATAGCGCGTCCGGTGCAGATCTGACCCCGTGTCCGCGACTGGTCAGCGCCCGCGACAGCGCTGAGCGGATCTCGTTCTCGTCCTCGACGATCAGCAACTGTGCCATGGCCGAACCGTAACATCGGCCGCCGGGACTCAATGCGTCTGGAACTAGGGCGGCTTTAACTCGCTCTTAACTGAGAGTCATGCAGACTGAGACTGTGCAGCAACGGGTCGGAGTCGTACTGGGGTGGCTGCTCGGCGCCATCATCGCCACCGGAGTCGGCCTCGGTGCGGTCTTGTTGCTGTCGCAGGGTCTGACATCAGGGGAGTCCACCCCGTTGAGCCGGGAGGCAGTCTCCAGTGCCCTGGCCGATGCGACTGCCAACCCATCAGCCCAGACACCAACCCTTGGCAGCAGCGCATCTCCAACGGCGCCTCCCGAGCCGACCTCGTCCCGACCGCCGAGCACCCGTACGCCGACTGCCGCACCCGTGACTCGGTCGGTCTCCTCCCGGGGCGGTTCTGCCATCGCCAGGTGTTCTGGTACGGCCGCCTATCTGGTTTCCTGGACTCCTGCCCAGGGGTGGGAAGTGGAGGATCATCTCCGGGGCCCGGCCGACTCGGTCCTAGTGATCTTCGATGGTGACGATGACGTGGTGGACGACCTGACGGTGACGATCACGGTGACGTGCCAGGCAGGCGCGCCGGTTGCCGCTATCGTCACCAGCGACGACTGACGTCTCACAAGAGGCGTCGCCAGGACGCTTGTGTGGCCGGTGATACTTGGCTATCGGTACCAGTCCGGCTTTGTGGGCTTGATCCACGGCCCGGTGCAGGGCCATAACCTGGATCTGACGACCGGACCGCCAGTACTCGATCCAGGGGCTCGTAGTCCTACGCCAGAGAAACGTCAGTCGTCGAGCCGTGCAGCACGCAGGCAGTCACAATGCCGTAGGCCGGGTGGGGGTGGAACACGACGGGATTCTGGGGAACGCCGATATTGGACCCAGTCAGGACTTGGGAGCGAACAGCTCGAGCGCGATGTTGTCAGGATCGCGGAACTCCAGGATGTAACCCATCCCGATGTCTTTCACACTCTCATGGGGGACGCCGCGCTGATCCAACACTGTCACGGCTGCGTCCAGGTCAGACCTCGAGGCCACCGCGAAGCTGAGATGGTCGAGACCGGCCCGGTCCGCATCGAAGACATCAGCGGCCACCGGCCGCAGCCCGAACAGCGAGTCCCCAAGCTGGTAGACGACGCCACCGAAAAGCCACGATAGCTCCTCGCGGGTGGCGTCATCGGCATCGGCTGGGACTTCGGCAGCCACCGGCAGACCGAAGACTTGGTCGTAGAACTCGCGGGAGCGGGCGATGTCGGTGACGGTCAGCCGGATGTGCGCGTAGGCGCCGATGGGAATGGTCATGACAGTAATGGTGGCACGGCACGCAAGGATTGCTCCAGTGAGCGGCAATCGGCAGGGGGCACCTACGCCGGTCCGGACGGGTCGATCGTCAGCTGGCGAGCACAACTCCGGTCAACGCAACCGAGGCGACGACCACGGTCGACATGATGGCGAGCAGGAATGGTTTGACGCCAACTCGCAGCAGACTCTTGAGATGGACGCCGCACCCGAGGCCGAACATGGCAGCGGCCAGCAGTGCCGTCTGGGTGACCTTGGCACCGTCCAGCACACCATCGGGAAGAATCCCAGCGGTACGAACCAAAGCCATCACGAGGAAGCCGATGACGAACAGCGGCACCAGCGGCGGGCGTTTGCCACTACCTGCCGAGTCGGCCATCTCCCGGCGCTGCCGCCAGCTGAGGAAGGCCATCACCGGCGCGAGCATCAGGATCCGGGCGAGCTTCACCAGCACCGCCAGCGTCAGCGCCACCCCGCCGATGGCGCCACCCGCCGCGACCACCTGGGCAATCTCGTGAATGGACCCGCCGGCCCACATCCCGGACTGGCTGCTGCTGAGGCCGATCAACCTCCCCGCTAGCGGCACGATCGGAATCATCAAGGTGCCAAAGATGACCACCAGGGCTACGGCGGTGGCAACTTCTTCCTCCTCGGCATCAATGACGCCGTCGACTGCGGCAACGGCTGCCGCGCCACAGATGGAGAATCCACAGGCAATCAGCAGCCGCTGCTTGACGCTGATCCCCAATAACCGGCCAATCAGCGTGGTGGTGATGATCCCGATGG
>JBBSQO010000240.1:0-4387 GCA_038244025.1 Propionibacteriales bacterium | reverse complement strand
GTCAGCCGGTAGATCTGGTCCCCGCTCGCCTCCTCGCCGAGCTCGGCGACAATAATCTCCACCTCGTACGGTTTCTCACCGCCCGAGGAGAAGATGGTGCCAAGCACCTGGGCATAGGCATTGGCCAGGCCCCGCCCGGTGACATCGCGGCGGTCATAGGAATAGCCGCGAAGGTCGGCATGCCGGATGCCGGCGATCCGCAGGTTCTCGAACTCGTTGTACCGGCCGACCGCGGCGAAGCCGATCCGGTCATAGATCTCGCTGACCTTGTGCAGAGCCTGCGAACGGTTCTCGGCCACGAACAGGATGCCACCGGCATAGCGCAGCACAATCACCGATCGGCCGCGGGCAATGCCCTTGCGGGCAAAGTCGGCCCGGTCCTTCATCTGCTGCTCGGGCGCAACGTAGAACGGCATGCTCATGTCAGTGCTGCTCCTGGTCCGTCGGGGCGCAGCATCCGGGCTGCCACAATCACATCGACAAGGTTGCCCACCCGATCATCAGCCCACCGTTCCACCCCATTGGGTGTCGCAATCAGGATTACCGGGAAGATCCGCCGGGTCAGGTCCGGTCCGCCGGTGGCGGAGTCGTCGTCGGCGGCGTCATAGAGGGCCTGCAGGACGGCCGTGACGCAGCCCTCGGCGTCCAGGTCCGGCCGGTAGAGCTTCTTCAGCGCTCCCCTGGCAAAGACCGAGCCCGAGCCGACGGAATGGAAGGCCGTCTCCTCATATCGACCCCCGGTGGCGTCGTAGGAGAAGATCCGGCCATGATCGCTGACCGGATCCCAGCCGGCAAACAACGGCACCACCATCAGGCCCTGCATGGCCAGCGCCAGGTTCTGCCGGATCAGGGTGGCCAGCCGCTTGGCCTTGCCGTCAAGCGAGAGCGGGGCTCCCTCGATCTTCTCGTAATGCTCCAGCTCGACCTGGAACAGGCCAACCATCTCGACCGCGATACCAGCGGCACCGGCAATGCCGATCATCGAGAACTCATCGGCGGCGAAAACTTTCTCGATGTCGCGCTGGGCAATCATGTTGCCCATCGTGGCCCGCCGGTCCCCGGCCATCACCACGCCACCACCAAAGGTGGCCGCCACGATCGTGGTCCCATGCGGCGCCAGGTCAGCCGCTCCGGCAGCCGCGGACACCCTTGAAACCGGCAGCACGTTCGGCGCGACCGAGGATGCAAAGTCGCTGAACGAGGACGAGCCGGACCTCATAAACTCCGCCGGCAGGCCCTGCCCGGCTGAACCCATCCCGGCTGAGGCCATTCCTGCTGGCGCTTGGCTGCGAGAACTCACTGGCCACCCTTCTGGACGAACGAACGGACAAACTCCTCGGCGTTGACCTCCAGGACGTCATCGATCTCGTCCAGGAAGGAGTCGATATCGGTGTCCGTCTCCTGCCGTCCGGTCTGGCCGGCGGTCGGCACCTCGTCCAACTCAGTTTCGTCGGTGTCTCGATGTGTGCGAGGCCTGCTTCGCTCGGATTCAGGCATCATGTCCTCCTTCGTCTCCCGCAGTGCCTCTTCCGGCAGTGTCTCTTCTGGCAGTGCCCAGTTCTGGCAGAGCCCATCTCTGTAGGGCAAATCTCTGCGCCCGCAGGACGCCCATGCGCCTGCGGTGCCTCCAGCCTATCCGTCGAGGGCGACAAATAACTCTGCCACGTCTGCTGACCGATCCACGATGGCACCGACATGGTCCCTGGTACCGCGCAACGGGTCGACCAGCGGCAGCCGTTGCAGGGCTGAGTGGCCAGGCACGTCGAAGATCACCGAGTCCCAGGAGGCGGCCACAACCTGGGCAGCGTACTTGTCCATGCAACGACCACGGAAGTAGGCGCGGGTGTCGGTTGGCGGTGTGGTCCGGGCGTGATCAATGGACTCATCATCAGTCAGCCGTTGCATCTTTCCGCGGGCCACCAGCGCCGCATAGAGACTGCGCCGCGGGTCAACATCGGCATATTGCAGGTCGATCAAGGACAGCTTGGGTGCATCCCAGTCCAGGTTGTC
Organism: Propionibacteriales bacterium; assembly: GCA_038244025.1. Classification (GTDB taxonomy): domain Bacteria; phylum Actinomycetota; class Actinomycetes; order Propionibacteriales; family Propionibacteriaceae; genus Microlunatus. Next base: position 2,377 of record JBBSQO010000240.1, on the reverse strand, counting down.
CCGTCGACGATATGACTCGAGCAACTGCAGCTTGGCTACCCAGTCGAGCTGGTCGGCCAGCTGCAGTGGGTCGGCCCGTAGCTGGTCAAGAACCTGTTGCCAACGGTGCAGCAGGTCACGGGCCTCGCCCGCCTCGGCTTCGGTGAACAGCTCGGGTCGGTTGTCGAGATGCCGGGCGACGATGGTCAGATAGATCTCCTGCAGGTCGACTGCGGTCAGCCGGCGGCCGTCAGTCAGCCTCAGCAGTGCCCGGCAGCCAGGATCGTGGCTGACCCGGTGCATCGCGGTCACCGGCTGGTCCAGCCGCAGGTCGGTGCCGCCCGGCAGCTGCGCCAGGTCGCCGGCCTCGATCACCCGGAGGACCAGGGCAGCCGTACCGACCTTCAACCAGGTGGAGATCTCTGACTGGTTGGCGTCGCCGGTGATCACATGCAGCCGGCGATGCCGGGTCGCATCGGCGTGCGGCTCGTCGCGGGTGTTGATGATCGGTCGGTTCATCGTGGTCTCCAGCCCGACCGCAGCCTCAAAGAAGTCGGCCCGCTGGCTGATCTGGAAACCGGTCCCTGCGGTGGCCTGGCCCAACCCCACCCGGCCCGCGCCGGTCACCGGCTGACGGGAGACCAGGAAACCGGTGAACTGGGTCACGATCCGGTCGAAGGGCGTGGCCCGATCCAGCAGATAGTTCTCGTGGGTGCCGTACGAGGAACCCTTGCCGTCGGTGTTGTTCTTGTAGAGCCGAATCTCCTTGCCCAGCTGGCGAGATGCCGCCCTGGCCGCCAGGCACATGACGGCATCGCCGGCCTTGTCATACAGCACGGCGTCCAAGGCGTTCGTCACCTCCGGACCGGAGTACTCCGGGTGCGCGTGGTCGACATAGAGCCGAGCACCGTTGGTCAAAATTACGTTCGCCATCCCCAGATCAGCATCGGTCAGCTGGTCCGGGTGTGCTCGGGCACGGTCCATCTCGTACCCGCGCGCATCCACCAGCGGGGATTCGTTCTCATAGTCCCATTCGGCCAGCTTCTTTGACATCAGCTGTCCGTAGCTCTTGACGACATGGTTGGACAGCTGCATCGGATGCAGCTCATTGCCCGGATCGGGACTGAGCATGCTGATGCCGTACTCAGTCTCGATCCCCATCACCCGCTGCGGCCGCGTCGCATAGCTCATGGTGCCGAGCCTAGTCAGGAGGTCAGATCTGCTTTGACCTCATGAGTTCTGGGCACGCCCATCGGTCACCGCGAGGGCTGGAAGTCGCTGCGCTCCTCCTCCTGAAGCGCGAGCGGTGGTCGCTCCGCTCCCGCAAACGTAGGCTCTGGGGGTGAATCGCGCCCTCGCACTTTTTCTTGACCTCGCTCTGACCATGGTCTTCGCCACCGTCGGCCGGGCCAGTCACTCCGAAAGTCTGACGCTGCCCGGAGTCTGGCACACCGGCTGGCCGTTCCTGGTCGGAGTCGGCATTGGTTGGTTGGTCAGTCGTGGTTGGCGCAACCCGCTCCACTGGGTCATCGCGGCGACGATCTGGTTCTGTACGGTGGCCGGTGGGATGGTGCTCCGGCTGCTCACCCATGACACCGCGCAACTCGCCTTCATCGGCGTGGCCACCGTGGTGCTGGCCCTCTTCCTGCTTGGCTGGCGGGGCCTGGCCCGGATGATCATCAGGCGACGGCAGCTGGTCCAGGTCTGAGCCTGACCCTTACTAGCACTAACACGCACTCACCGGGCTCTAGCGGGGTTTGGCCGCAAGTGCCGGGTTTGGCTGATCGGTAGATGAATTCTGTCCTCATCTACTTTACCCAAGTTCTTGCACCAGGGCGCCTCTTAGGATATAATCGAACGTAGGTTCGAGTGATTTTGAAGGGGGTGCCGCGATGACGGTTCAGGTCGATGAGCCGGTCGATGACCGTGGCCTGCCCTCACCGGCTCCTTATCCGGAGGATCCGCTGGCTGGTTCGTGGGTGGGCTTGGATGATGAGTTGCTGGAGTTGTTGGTGGGGCCGGGTATGTCTGAGGAGGATGTGTTTCATGCCCTGGTGCCGGAGATGGTGGCGTCGTGGTCGCTTTATGATCAGTATCTGTGGAACCAGCTGGTCATCTTCGGTCAGGGTTTGGAGCTACCAACGGTGGAGGAGGCCTGGCACGGTGTTTCCCGGGTCACTGCGCGTCCGCTGGGCGGGGTGACAGGGGTGTGGCCCGGTGCTGGCGGGCCGGCTGGCCGACCTTGACCCGGCCCGGCTGTCGCCGGCTCAGCTGGTGGAGATGATGACCGGTGCCGAGCGGCTGGCCCGGTGGGCCCAGGGGGTGCAGCTGGCGGCGGTCGGGGCGTTCGGCGACTATGCGACCGTGGTCGACCCGGATATGGAGGATCATCCGCTGC
>JBBSQO010000239.1:0-4391 GCA_038244025.1 Propionibacteriales bacterium | reverse complement strand
TCGTAGATCTGCTCGATCCCGTGCCGACGTTTGGAGACCCCCTTGATCAGCCCAATCGGTACGCCGGTGACCTCGCGGACGGTCCGGCGCTGGTCGAGGCTCCCTTGGCCCTGTCGCCGAACTTGACTCCGAGGCGGCGGCTTACTGCCACGGCGCCGACCTGCTCGATGGTCTCGACGTCGATACCTTGGCACCGCTGCCCGCTCCGGTCGTTCTCGGCGTCGGTCGGGGCCGGAGCTGCACCAGACATGTTCGCTCTCTCGGGAGGAACTGGCACCGGCTGAGTTCACTACGGTGCGGGAGGTGCCGGTCACCACGCCCGGACGTGCTTGTTTCGACGGGTTGCGGTCGGCTCCAAGCCTTACCGGAGCGGTGGTGTTCGCCGACGCCGTTCTGAGTCGCCGGCTGGTCTCGGCGGAAACCCTTCGCACTTTCGGGATGGGACAGGGCGGGAGAAGGGGGGTCGCGCAATGTCGTGCCACGCTTGAGTTGGCCGATGATCACTCCCGGAGCGCCTGGGAGTCCCGATTGCGTGTCTTCTACCAACTTCGTGCCGGGCTGCCGCGGCCGCAGGTGAACGTGCCGTTGTTTGACCGTACCGGGCGGCTGCTGGGAATCGCCGATCTGTTTGATGAGGATGCGGCGTTCGTGTGCGAGTTCGACGGTCAGGATCATCGCCAGCGCCGGCAGCACCGGGCGGACAACGTACGGGAAGAAGGTTTGGAAGCAACCGGGCTTACGGTTGTCCGAGCGGACAGCCTCGATCTGCGCCACTTCCCCGAAGAGCTGGAGCGTCGACTGCGGAGTGGCTGGCAGCAAAAAGACTGATCTAGCCCGACAACGGTCGTTTTCCTAGATCTCGAGCGTTAAGTGCTGTCCAGCAACGACCATCACCGCAGTGCCGAGCGGAGTCCTTCTTGGTAGGCGTCAAGCTCGCCCTCGGCGTACCTGGTTCGGGGCCAGAAGAACCCACGCAGACCGTCGCCCTTGGTACGAGGCACGACGTGGATGTGCAGATGGGGAACCGACTGGCTGACCACATTGTTGATGGCAACAAAGTTTCCCTGGGCACCCAGCACCTCACCCTGGGCAGCGGCAACGCGTTGCGCCATGGTGATCAGTGGCTGCATCAGCTCGGCGGGGAGATCCAGGAAGGTGTTGATGTGTCTGGTTGGGCAGACGAGGACATGGCCCTTGAAGACCGGCCGGTGATCGAGAAAGGCAATGACCTGCTCGGTCTGGGCCACCACGGCGGCGGCCATCTCACCGGCAAGGATCTGGCACACGATGTCGGTCATCGGTTCTCCTCCGGGGGCTACGGACGTACCAGGCATGCGTTCTGGAGAGACAGTACTTCGTCGGGTGCACAACCGTGATGAGCTGGAATCTAGGGAAACGACCGTTCCCGACCAAATGCCGGTCGTTTGCTAGATATCGCGGCCAGGGTGGGTCTTTTGGACAGCCCCAGCTTGCAACATAATCGAACTTGTGTTCCAATGATGAGTCTCGGACCTCGACCAGCTGACGCCGACCAGGGAAGGGAGGGAACCGGTGCAGACAATTTACACACCGCCGGGTTGGCCGGAGCAGGTGCGGCCGCCGGGTGCGCCGGACTGGGAGGCGACTGCGACCAGCTACCTGTTGGATTGTTGCCCGGCCGACTTCCGGGCCTATCCGGTGCTGCGTCGCCATCCGGTGGTGCTGGCCCGGTTTGCCGCGCAGTTTGTGGAGGGTCATTATCGCGCGGCCGAGACCGGCCTGGCCGGAGTGCGGGTCAGCCTGGTCGACCAGGTGCCGGCCGAAGTGGTCGAATCGGCAGTTGATGCCTGGCTGGAACAGCGCGCCCACCTGGTGCGGGTGCGCCGTGCCGTGGCGCTGATCGAGGAGGCGCTGCGCGGAAAGGTGTTCATCCGGCGGCTCTGATGAACCTTCTCCGTATCCCCTTGCCGGTTCGCGCTGCCGGTTTGCTGCCCTGCTGTCGGTTGCCGCGGCACGTACTGGGCGGTAGCACGACATAAACTCAGACCCATGGCGTTGTTGGACTCGATCGTGACCCCCCGTGACCTGCGTGCACTCTCTGCCGAGCAGCTCGAACAGCTGGCAGGAGAGATCCGCGACTTCCTGATCGACCACGTGAGCCGTACCGGGGGACACTTGGGCCCCAATCTCGGTGTGGTGGAGCTGACCATTGCGCTGCATCGGGTCTTTGACTCACCGCGTGACCCGATCATCTTCGACACCGGTCACCAGAGCTATGTGCACAAGATCCTGACCGGTCGCCAGGGCGGCTTTCCCACCCTGAAGCAGTACGGCGGCCTGTCCGGCTATCCGAGCCAGGCCGAGTCCGAGCACGACTGGGTGGAAAACCAGCATGCGTCCACCTCGCTGTCCTATGCCGACGGGATGGCCAAGGCATTCCGCCAGCGCGGCGATGACCGTACGGCGGTGGCCGTGATCGGCGATGGTGCGCTGACCGGTGGGATGGCCTGGGAGGCCATCAACAACATCGCGGCTGAAGATGACCTTCCGCTGGTCATCGTGGTCAATGACAACGGTCGCTCCTACACCCCGACGGTCGGCGGGATTGCCAACCATCTCACCGCGTTGCGGACGAATCCGCGGTACGAGCAGGTGCTGGACCTGGTCAAGCGCAGCGTCAACCGGGCTCCGCTGGTCGGCCGCGCGGCCTATGAGATCCTGCACGGCGTCAAGAGCGGGCTGAAGGATGTGCTGGCACCGCAGGGGTTGTTTGCCGACCTTGGGCTGAAGTACATCGGCCCAATCGATGGCCATGACATCGGCGCCGTCGAACGCGCCCTGCAGCAGGCCCGGAACTTCGGCGGGCCGGTGCTGGTGCACGTGCTGACCCGTAAGGGCAACGGGTTCAAGGCCGCCGAGCTGTTCGAGGAGGATTTGTTCCATGCGGTCGGGAAGATTGATCCGATCACCGGCAAACCCGTCTCTGCCAGTTCGAAAACCACCTGGACCGACGTGTTCTCCGCAGAGCTGGTCACCATTGGCGAGCAACACCCCGACGTGGTGGCCATCACCGCGGCCATGCTCTACCCGACCGGGCTGAACCGGTTTGCGGCCGCATTTCCGGACCGGATCTTTGATGTCGGAATTGCCGAACAGCATGCGGTCACGTCTGCGGCCGGCTTGGCGATGGCCGGCCTGCACCCGGTGGTGGCGCTCTACTCGACCTTCCTCAACCGGGCTTTCGACCAGGTGCTGATGGATGTCGCCCTGCACAAGTGCGGGGTGACGTTCGTGCTCGATCGGGCCGGTGTCACCGGGTCGGATGGCGCCAGCCACAACGGAATGTGGGACATGTCCATCCTGCAGGTGGTGCCAGGCCTGCACCTGTCGGCACCACGGGATGCTCGCCGGCTGCGGGAGGCACTGCAGTTCGCCATCGCGATCACCGATGCCCCTTCGGTGATCAGGTATTCAAAGGAACCGGTGCCGGACGACATCGTCGCCGTCGGCAAGCGTGATGGCGTGGATGTCCTGCTGCGCAGCAGATCCGCGCAGGTGCTCGTCGTCGGCTACGGCCAGCTGGCTGGCACTGCGATCGGCGTGGGGGAGCGGCTGGCCGACCAGGGCATCGGCGTCACCGTGGTCGACCCGGTGTGGGCCCTGCCGGTCAGCCCGGCGCTGGTGCAGCTCGCCGCCGAGCACCAGCTGGTGATCACTATCGAGGACAACGGCATTGTCGGCGGCTGCGGTTCCCGGCTCGCCCAGGAGATGCGGCTGGCCGACATCAGCACCCCGCTGCGGGAGTTCGGCATCGCCCAGAAATTTCTGCACCAGGGCAGCCGCAGTGAGCTGCTGACCGAACTCGGGCTCACTCCGCAGCGCATCGCCCGCTATGCAGTCGAGGCGATGGTACGGGGCGAATCCGCGACGCTGCCCGAAGGTGCTGTCGACCCTAACTGATCGAGACATGGCTTGCTTTCATTCACGCCACTGGTCTCGGCCCTTCAACAGGCTCAGGACAAGCAAACTCGACCGACGTGGTTGCTGATAGCTCGACCGACGTGGCTGGTTTGGATCTTTGCGGTGTCTAAGGTCGGACTGTCCCCCATCAGCCTGGGTGAACCCGCAGCGCGGGCGCCAATTCCGCGAGCACTGCGAAGTCATTATCGAGTGTCCATACAGTGAGGTTGTGGGCCAAGGCGGTGGCGGCGATGATCGCGTCCATGGCCGCCGCACGCCGCTGGCGGATGCGGGTAAGAGCGAGCAGGTTGGCCAACTGATCAGCGACTGATTCATCGTAAGACAGGGCTACAAACCGGCGCGCCCGAGCATGAGTCAACTCGCGCAACTCGCGCAGTGGTGATCCTTTCGCGCGACGTACTCCCACGCCGAGTTCGGTTAGGGTGGCGACG
>JBBSQO010000238.1:0-4391 GCA_038244025.1 Propionibacteriales bacterium | reverse complement strand
GTATGGGCTGGCTACTCCTCGCCTCCATCCTTGGCTTTACCGAGGACCTTGTCCACCACCGACTTGGCCGGTCCACCGATAGCATTCAGATGTTGTGCCCGGGGCTGGCCTCAAAGCTCGACTCGTCCAGCACGTCCTTGACCATCTGCATCGCGATCCGGTTCCGGTTTGGTGTGCCGCCTTCAAGGCGCTGAACAACTTGATCACCTGGTCCTTCTTGACCTTGGCCGGCATCGGCGGCTCGTGCGGGTCGACGACCATCTCGATGATTGCCGGCCCATCATGGGCGAAGGCCGTCCGTAGCGCCTGCACACACTGGGAAGGTTCGGTCACCCGGGCGCCGTAGGCGCCGCACGACTCGGCGAACTTCACGAAGTCCAGCGGCGCGATGTTGACCCCGTACTCGGGGTTGCCGAGGAAGACCATCTGTTCCCACTTGATCAGCCCCAAGGTGTCGTTGCGGACCACGATGATCTTGACTGGCAGGTGGTGCTGGACACAGGTCAGCGGGTCGCCCAGCTGCATGGTCATCGATCCATCGCCGGTGAAGACCACCACCTGCCGGTCGGGATAGGCCGCCTGGGCCGCCGATCGCGTCCGGCAGCCCGGCTGCCATCGAACAGTTGGTGCCGCTGAAGTCGTCTCGCCACGGGTGCTTGCGCTCGCCGGCTTGCTGCATCATCTCGAACAGCAGCCGGGACCTGCCCCGGGTGGAGTTTTCTCTTCCCGGGTGACCATAAAGCTCGGGCACATGGTGCCGCCGTCGAGGTGCCGGCAGTTGCCGACCCCGGAGCAACGGTTGGCTGCGTCGGCAAAGTTGAAACCGTCTTGTGAGAAGGAGACACCAGGTCAGCGGCATCGCTGAGGAACCGGTGGAAGGTGTCGATCCCCTCGGCGGTCTTGATGTCCAGGTCGAGCCGGCAGTGGATGCAGCCCTGGCCGAAGTGCACCGTGTGGTAGTCGTCCCGTTCGACCAGTGGGCTGAACTCGCGAAGATAGTCCGAGAGCTTGGCTGGGTCGACCGCCGCATCCTCCCAGCCGGCCAGCCCAGCATCCGGTAGATGGACGCGTCGTTGGCCTACAGGCTTTTGCTTGCCTCGTCGAGGCGCGCCTCGCCGCGCACCGCCTGGGATAGCTCGACGGCCAGACTTCCCCGGTCCACCACTGTGCCGGTCATCCGCGTCACCTTCTTCTCCTCGAGCGTGACCCTTCTTCACTACCCGACGCTGTACCCATCCGCTAGCAGGACAAACCGTTCGTCGCGGTCGTCGGCCACAGTTGAGAGTCAAGCCGAAGTTGTGAGTCAAGCCACAGCTGTGAGCCAAGCCACAGCGGTGGGCCAAGTCGTCAGTGGTGGGCTCGACGTGCTCGTACGACGGTGTAGTGCCGGTCCTGTGCCAGCACCTGGGTCGGCCCGATGGCCGAACGCAGCGCCGCGCGGTAGGGCAGGTGGGAGTTGAAGACGGTCCACATCTCACCGCCGGGCCGGAGCACCTGGGCTGCCTCGCTGATCATCTGCAGGGCCGGTGCGGAGTCCTTGGTGCTGCCGACGTGGAACGGCGGGTTGCAGACGATCAGGTCGGCGCTGCTCGGCGGCACTCCCGCCAGGCATGAGATGCGCCGTACGGTGACCCGGTCCTGCACCCCGGCCGCGGCCGCGGTGGCTCGGGCCGAGTGGCAGGCGGCCGAGGAGATATCGGTCGCCAGCACCTGGCATCGGAGTCGCCGGGCCAGGCCGGTGGCTAGGATGCCCGTACCGCAACCGAGATCAACCACATCCTGGGCCGTCTCTGGCAGCTGCGGTAGCTGACCCAGCAGCAGCCGGGTGCCATGGTCAAGCCTGCAGCCGGCGAAGGCCGCGCCATGGGCCCAGACCTCGAATCCGAGATCCGGATCGGCACCATGACGGGGCCAGTTGAGCTTGGTAGCGATCGGCGAGCCGGCGTGCAGTACCCGGGACTTCCGCCGGCCCAGGCTGGCCGACACGTCGGCAAAGAAGCGGTTCAGGACATCGTTCATGCTTACGGTCATGTGCTTCACCCGGCCACCAGCAACCAGCCGGACAGCTGGGTCCGACTCGGCGGCAATCCGAGAAGCCAGCTCGTCCAGGGCCGACAGGCTCTCGGGCAGCCGCATCAGCACCAGCGCTGCTCCGGTCAGGCTGCCTGGCTGCAGGGCATCCACCAGCTCCACCCGGCCCGGTCGGCCGGCGCACGCGCGGACCACGGCCTGCTCGTCGGCCAGGGAGTCGCAGCTGACCTGGACCTCCGGAGCGTCGAACCGGTCCAGCGCGGCCGCGGCCAGGCCGCCGGATAGATCATCGAGAACCAGGATCGGCGTCCCATCCGACGGTTGTGCGGCCGCCATCATGATCGGCTCGGCCTCAGCCAGAATCAGGTCATCCACCGGGTCTGTGGTCACCACGCCATTGTTGCGGGTCGCAGCACCAGACGAATCCCTCGCCGCCTGCTCATCCGGACGTCAGTCGACGCACTTCCTCGGCTGCGGGACACAGCAGCCCTCGGCCGTCCCCGCGGATCGGCATGCCAGCCGCCAACCCAGCCGGGGAACGGCGCGTTATTGATGGCTGACAGGAGTTTCTGCGGTTCCATTTCTCGCTTCGACCCGGGGCTTATCGGGTCATCCGGGAGTCAGCCCGCGACCACCGGTCTCAACCCTGTCGTTCGCCACCAGCCAGGCCAACGCTTCCCGGATGGCCTCCAGCGAGGTATATCGGGGGCGATAGTCGAGCAGCCGTTCAGCCTTGGCGATACTCACACTCGGGCTATGGGCGATGTGATCATACGTTGCCTGGGCGGTCGCTTCCGGGCGTCCTGCGCGCCATTGCTCGTACGGTTCGAATCGCAAGCGGGCCTGCTGGCCAAACCACATAGCGACAGCCTCGGCATAGCCGCGCAGCGAAATGGCACGCGGTGATACGACATGGAAGCTCTCGCCGACCGCTACGCTCCGCGCAGCCAGCGAACGCTGGAACGCCTGCGCCACGTCGTCTGCATGGACGTGATGCAGGGTCTCGAGACCGAAGTTGGGAAGTGTCACAGAGTCTCCGCGGGCTAGGGCAGAGAAGACGTCGAGGTCGAGGTTGCCCGCTGGGTTGATCGGCACCCACCCCGGGCCGCTGATGTGGCCGGGGTGCAGGATCGTCGTTGGTGTCTCTGTCTGCCTCAGCAGATATTTCTCGATCTCCGCCTTCTGTTTCCCGTAGTCACCGAAGGGCCGACGTGGCGCCTCCTCGTCGTAGGGCACCTCGACCGAAGGCCCGTGCACCCATACGCTGCCGCAGTGGACAAGGTGACCGGTGCGGCCGGCTAGCGCCTCGACCAACTGCCGAGCACTGTCCGGTGTGAAGCAGACCAGGTCGATGACGGCATCCGCCCCGAGATCGGCGATCCGCATTCCGAACGTGCCGGCCGCATCCTCTGCTGCCCGGTCGACGGTCAGTCGGCGGACCCACTGCCAGGTCGCGTCGGGATGGTAGGGCTCACGCTCGCCACGACTCAGCACCGTCACATCGTGGCCCGCCGCCACCAGCCGTGGGACCAGGTAGGTACCGATGTGTCCGGTGCCGCCGATAATGACGATCTGCATGGTGCACCTCCGAAAGGCATGGGTCGAGTGCTGCCGACATTACCCACGTCCGCGCTTCGTCCCCAATTACTGCGATTTGGCCCTGCGATTGGCCGGCGCGATAGGGCGGCGCAGAGTTGATCTGCCGCGGCGGCGCAGGGGTGGAGCGGGAACGACTGACGCCCGGGGAGACCGTGACGGTCCGTCCCGGTTGCATTCTTGACCTCGGTGACGGGTCGGCAAATTTGGTAGCCGTCTGACCAGTGAGAAGGGCGGGCCGGCAAGCCGCTACTCTCGCTCCATGCTGCTTTCGGATCGCGATATCAAGAGGCAGATCGAGGCGGGGCGGATCGCCCTCGAGCCGTACCAGTCTGAGATGATCCAGCCGTCCAGCGTCGATGTCCGGCTGGACCGGTTCTTCCGCGTTTTCGAGAACCACCGCTATCCGCATATCGATCCGGCAGTGGAGCAGTCGGAACTGACCCGTGAGGTGGAGCCGGCCGGTGACGACCCCTTCATCCTGCATCCGGGAGAGTTCGTGCTCGGCTCAAGCTACGAGATCGTCACGCTGCCCGACGATATCGCCGCCCGGCTGGAGGGCAAGTCGTCGCTCGGGCGTCTCGGGCTGCTGACGCATTCGACGGCAGGCTTTATTGATCCGGGCTTCTCCGGCCATGTCACCCTGGAGCTGTCCAATGTGGCCACCATGCCGATCAAGCTGTGGCCGGGGATGAAGATCGGCCAGCTGTGCTTCTTCCAGCTCTCCTCACCGTCGGAGTACCCGTACGGCTCGCAGAAGTACG
>JBBSQO010000237.1:0-4414 GCA_038244025.1 Propionibacteriales bacterium | reverse complement strand
CCGATACCGAGGCGCGCAGCCGGGGGACGATGAGCCGTACATTCTCCGCCTCGTTGTAGGTGGGGATGATCACCAGGACCCGGTCGGCCGGTTGGGCGGTCGGCTGCGCTGGATCGGTCACTGTGCTGCTTTCTCTCGTCCGGTATCGGCTGCTGATCGTCCGCGACCATCTTCTCGTACTCGCCCAAATCCTTGCGGACCAAATCCTCGCTGGCCGGCCGCGGCCACAACCAACGCGGCCACCGCCAGCAGCGCCAGGCCGACATCCAGCCAACCGCCGAACCGGATGGCCGGGGTGACAGCCGTCCGTAGCGGCATGGTGACGGTCATCGATGCCGCGGTGAACTCACTCGTCCGGTTCACGACCTTCCCATTCCGGTCGATGAAGCCGGACACACTGTCGGTGGTGGCCACCGCAATCTCCCGCCGTGTTTCCATCGCCCGGGCTCGGGTAATGGCGAACTGCTGGGCAATCTGGCCGGTGCCGCCGTAGGTGGCGTTGTTGCTCTGCACCATCATCAGCTGGGCGCCATTGGTGATGGTTTCGGCGATCGTACGGTCGTAGGCCAGTTCGAAGCAGATCACATCACCGACCGCGATCCTGCGGCCATCCGGGAGAGACACCTTCAACACACCAGGCTCGGTCCCCGGCACAGACTGGGCGCCTACCTGTCGCAGGATCGGAATCAGCGGCAGCAGCTGGTCCCGGAACGGGATGTACTCACCGAAGGGCACCAGGTTTCGCTTGTCGTAGCGGGCCAGTACCCCGCGTTGCGGGTCCCACCACAGGGCGCTGGTCTGCCGCTCATCGGGGCCGGGACCCTCCATCACGGCACCGACCAGGATCGGCACCCCGGCCAGACTGGTGGCCGACTGCACCACCTGGCGGGTCTGGGCGTCCCGCAGCGGGTCGATGTCGGTCGAGTTCTCCGGCCAGAGGATGAAATCCGGCTGGTCCACCAGGCCAAGTCTGGCCTTCGTGATGAGGTTGATGGTTTCGCTGAGATGGTTGTTGGTCACCGTACGGGCCCGGCCGAGGGCCTCAATCCCGCGGCCGGGGACATTGCCCTGGACGATACCGACCTTGACCGACCCATGGGTCCCACCGGCCGGCTCCGGCTGATAGAAGCTCGCGGCATACCCCAGGCCGGGAAGGAGGATCAGTCCGGCAGCCGTGGGTGCCAGTGCTCGGATCCACCGACGGTTTCCGATCAGCTGCAGGCAGGTCCAGGCAATCAGATGGGCGATCAGGGCCAGCAGGAAGCCGACACCGGCAACACCCAGGAAGGGAAAGAAGCCGCTCAGCGGGGTGTCGACCATGGTGTAGCCGATCCGGCTCCAACCAAACCCTCCGAACGGGATCCGGGCATAACCGAACTCGCACAGGACCCAGCAGCACGCGGCGGCAAGTGGCCACCAGCGCAGCCGACCCACCAGCATCAGGGCCACCCCCAGCAGCCCGAAGAAGAGTGCCTCGAAGGTACTCAGCAGTGCCGCGACCGGGACGCCGAGGACATGCACCCAGCTGATGGTCACGGTGAGCATCGCCAAGCCAAACAGATAGCCCAGCCCGAAGGCCCGGCGGGCCCGTACTCCGCGGACGGCGAGGGTGAAGGCCGGGATCGCCACCAGGGCAGCCGGCCACAGGTTGAACGGCTGCCAGCTGACACCCATCAACAGGCCGGCCACGATCACGACCGGCCAGCGGTGACCGGCCAGCAGGCCGTGGACAGCGCGGGTATCGGACGCCGGCTCGCGGGTCGAAGTCAGCACGGACACGACGCCAGCCTACCCAGCAGCCAGGGACTGGACCGGCAGATCATCATCGACATCGAATACGGTGCGGCCGTTGACCACCGTGGTCACACATTCGGGTAGCGGCTCGTCCGCAGCCAGCCGGGGCAGACCGGCCACCAGGTCCGCGCCGTGGAGATCGGAAATGGTCAAGGTCGCGGGAGCGCCGGGGGCAAGAATACCGCCACGGTCATTGCGCGCCGCCCGATGACCGCCGATGGTCGCCGCAGCCAGCGCCTCGGCGACGCTGAGCCGCTCTTGTGGCTGCCAGTGCTGGACCGCGTCGCGAACGGCCCCCCAGCCAGCCATCGGGGTGACCGGAGAGTCCGAGCCGAGCGCGAGCCCGACACCAGCCCGCTGGAGGCTGCCCAGCCGGTTCATGCCGGTCGAGCGGTCGCGACCCAGCCGGGTCTCGTACAGCTGCCCGGGACCGCCCCACCACGCGTCAAACCGCGGTTGCATGCTGGCCATGATGCCCAGCTCAGCCAGGACCGGGATGTCCACCTCACCGCACATCTCCAGATGCTCCAGTCGATGGCGTCCGGCCCGGATGGCCGCCGTGCCGACCTGCCGGGCTGCCACCCGGAAACCTTCGATGGTTGCCGCCACCGCGGCGTCGCCGATGCAGTGGAAGCCGGCTTGCAGCCCCTCCAGCGTGCAGGCGACGACATGGGCGGCGATCTGGTCGACCTCGAGATAGCGGAATCCCAGGCTGTCCGCATCCTCGTACGGGCGGCTCAGCGCCGCGGTCCGGGAGCCGATCGCACCATCGGTGCACAAATCCCCGGCCAGCCCCTCGGCACCCACACCTCGAGCCCGGGCGACGGCGTCCGGGCTGGCGAGCTCTCCCCAGTAGGTAACGGTGTCCAGGCCGAGCTCGGTACCCACCTCGCGTACCCGGGTCAGATCCTCCAACGGGCAGAGATGGGTGCCACCCTGCTCGTGTATGGTGCCGATCCCCTGCCGGGCGGCGGTACCCAGCGCCAGCCGGGCAGCGGCTCGGCGCTCGGCATCGGAGAACAGGTCATCAAGTCGACTGCGGCACCGGTGATGGGCATCCCGGGTCAGCCATCCCGCCGCGGAGAAACCGGGTTCGGCATCGATCCCGGGCAGCTCATCCAGCAGGGAGGTGGAGACAACGGCGGAGTGCACATCGACCCGGGCGAGGTAGACCAGCCTGCCGGGGGCGGCCCGGTCGAGCTCGGTGCGCAGCGGTGGACGCGGATCGGGCCAGGGCCCTTCATCCCAGCCCTGGCCGATGATCACCCGGGCAGCCCGATGGCGGGTCGCATAGTCGGCGACCGCATCCAGCACCTCGGTCACCGAGTGGGTTGCGCCGAGCTTGATCCCGGACATCACCTGCCCGGTTTGGATGGTGTGGACGTGGGCGTCGACGAAGGCGGGGGTGACCAACCGGCCGTTGAGCGGGACGATGCGTCCGGAGTAGCTGCGCGCCTGCTCGTTTGAACCGACAAAGCACACGGCGCCCTGGTCGGTAACCAGTGCCGTCGCGCCGGCCCGACCCGGGGCATGGACGATGCCACCGAGATAGATCTCAGCCACGTTGCTCCAACTTCTCGATCGCCGGTCGATAGACTTACCGGCGGCGCCAGGTACGGGGGTGTTTCTGATCAGTGTTCCACGGCGAATGGCGGCCGGTCCTGATAGGGCACGGACAGCACGATCGTGGTGGTGGTGGACACGCCGCCCTCGGTCCGGATCCGGGTCAGCAGCTCCTCCAGCTGCTGGGCGGCGGCCACCTGGACCTTCAGCAGATAGCTGGCATCTCCGGCCACCGAATAACATGAAACTACCTCGGAGAAGCTCTCCAGCCGTTCGGGTGTGTCATCGGGCTGGCCGGCTTCGAAGGGACGGACGGCCACGAAGGCGGTCAGCATCAGCCCGACGGCCTCGGGAACAATTCTGGCAGCGTAGCCTTGGATAACGCCGCGCTGCTCAAGGCGGCGGACACGTTGCTGGGCCGCCGAGGTGGACAGGCCGGTCGCCTTGCCGATGTCGGTGTAGGACATCCGCCCATCGCGCGCGAGGAGTGCCAGGATGTGCCGGTCCAACTTCTCCAGCGGGCCAAGTTTCTCGACCGGAGCCGCATTGTCCATTGGGCCATGGTGCCAGCAACGGCCAGCCATGCCACCATGCAGGAGTGCAAACTACGGAAAGGCTGCTGCTGCTGGACACTGCATCCTTGTACTTTCGGGCTTTCTTCGGCATTCCCGACTCGATCCGGACGCCCGATGGCCGGCCGGTCAACGCGGTCCGCGGGCTGCTGGACTTTATTGCCCGGCTGGTCGATGACTACCGACCGAGCCACCTGGCCTGCTGCTGGGACAACGACTGGCGCCCTGCCTGGCGCGTTGAGCTGCTGCCCAGCTATAAGTCGCACCGAGTCGCCTCCGCTGGATCACCAAAAGCAGCCCCGTCAGCAGGAGAAGTTGACCAGGAGGAGACGCCCGATGATCTTGAGGCCCAGGTACCGATGATCACCGAGGTGCTGCGTTCGCTGGGGCTGCGGATCGTCGGTAAGGATGGGTACGAGGCCGATGACGTGATCGGAACACTGGCGACGGGCGCGCCGATGCCGGTGGACATCGTCACCGGCGAT
>JBBSQO010000236.1:0-4420 GCA_038244025.1 Propionibacteriales bacterium | reverse complement strand
TGATGTACCGCGGCAAGATCGTCGGCATTGTCGACGCCGACACATCGCGCGAAGTGCTGGGCATGATGATGGCTGGGGTGCCCGCCGATGAAGCTCGATCGGCCGCATCGGTAAGGACCCCGACAGAAGTGGATGCTGCCGTGTCCCGAGGGGGAATCGATGAGCGGCCCTGAGTCCGATCCGCTCCACGAGGAAACCAGCGAACCAGCCGTCCCGCAACACGGCAGCGGCAGCCTGACGGCCCGGGCCGGACGGAGGTTCCCGCTGGCTGAGGTGCTGACCACGCTGGCAGCCTTCGTCCTCGCCTTTATCGTGGGCGCACTTTTGATGATCTTCTCTGACACCGAGGTCCGATCCCAGTACGCCTACCTCTTTACCGCGCCCGGACTTCCGCTCGGCGCTTCCTGGGGCAAGGTCTCGGCTGCCTACGGTGCGCTGCTCCAGGGCTCGGTGGGCAGCTGGGGCGCGATCACCGAAACGACGGCCCAGGCCGCGCCACTGATCTGTGCCGGTCTCGGTGTCGGCCTCTCCTTCCGTGCCGGGCTGTTCAACATCGGCGCCCAAGGCCAAGCCATCTGGGGGGCCATGCTGGCAGCGTACGTGGGCTTCAGCTGGCACTTGCCGATGCTGCTGCATCTGCCGATCGCCATCATCGTCGGCGTGATCGGCGGTGCGATCTGGGGTGGCATCGTCGGTTGGTTGAAGGCACGGACCGGTGCTCATGAGGTGATCGTGACCATCATGATGAACTACATCGCTATCGGCCTGCTGGCCTTTGCGCTCACCACCACAGCCTTCCAGCGGCCGGGTCGAACCGATCCCATCTCTCCGGTGGTCGAGTGGAGCGCCACCCTGCCACGACTGGAAGGTGGCCGGCTTCATCTGGGATTTGTGCTGGCCCTGCTGGCTGCCGTTGCCGTCTGGTGGATTCTGGAACGCTCCACCATCGGCTTTGCCATCCGGGCCGTCGGGGCCAACCCGCACGCGGCAGGTACGGCCGGCATGAGTGTGTCGCGGACCACGGTGATCACCATGACAGTGGCCGGCGCCCTGGCCGGGCTGGCTGGTGTCCAGGCCGCATTAGCGCCGAGCGTGCTCGGCACGCCAGTCCCGCTGTCGGCGGGAATTGTCGGGACGGTCGGGTTTGATGCCATCACCGTCGCACTGCTTGGTCGGTCCAAGCCGCTGGGTACGGTGCTGGCCGGGCTCTTGTTCGGCGGCCTCCATGCCGGCGGCCTGGCGATGCAGAGCGTGGCGCAGACCCCACTCACCCTGGCAACCGTGCTGCAGTCACTGATCGTGCTGTTCGTGGCCGCCCCGATGCTGGTCACTACCCTGGTGCCCTTCGTCAAGGGCCGCACGACGAAAGCGCTGGTTGGCGTACCGACGGGCGGGAGCCTGGCATGAGTGAGAAGAACACGCCCACCACCGAGACAGCCCGCGCCGGAAACGAGGCGGCGGAAGGTTCGGCGGGGCACGTTGCCGAACAGCAGGCGGTGGCCCGGGGTGTGGTCAGCCATCAGTTTGTCGAGTCCAAGGAGGCCCGCCGCCAACGGATCTCCACCGGTGCCCTGATTGTCCTGGTCGGCCTGGTCCTCACCGGCCTGATTTTCGCCACCTCCGGTGCGGCACGGTTTGCCCTGTCTAACGCCTTCGACGCCGTGCAGCTGCCGACCGTCTCCATGCCCGGCTTGCCGACGGTGATCATTTGTGCGCTCCTTTGCCTGCTGGCCGGTGCCGGCTTCCTGTCCGGCCGAATGCAGGGCAAGGTGCCGGCACTGGCCGGAACCATCGCCGGGGTCGCCTTCGCCCTCGGCTTCCTCACCTGGGCGGCCGCCGGCCGCGATCTTCCCTTTCCGGTCAGCAACCAGTTTGCCGGCACCCTGACGCTGGCCACTCCGCTGGTCTTCGGAGCTCTCTGCGGCGTGCTGTGTGAGCGGGCCGGAGTGGTCAACGTGGCCATTGAGGGCCAGTTTCTGACCGCCGCCTTTGCTGCCGCGGTGGTCGGCAGCCTGACCAAGTCCATCTTCTTTGCCATCGTCGCCGCGGTCATCGCCGGCGTCCTGATGGCGGCACTGCTGGCCTTGTTCTCGATCAAGTATCTGGTTAACCAGGTGGTGCTGGGGGTGGTGTTGAACCTGCTCGCCACCGGCCTGACCGGCTTCCTGTTCGACCAGCTGGTGCAGCCGGCCGCCAGCACCTACAACTCGGCGCCGATCATGGAACGGATCGCGATTCCGGGGCTGTCGAAGATTCCCTTCTTCGGTCCGGTGCTATTTGAGCAGACGATTCTCGCTTATCTTGCGGGGTTCTCGGTGCTGGTGGTCTGGTTGCTGCTCTTCCGGACCACGTGGGGCCTGAGGGTCCGCGCGGTGGGCGAGCATCCGGAGGCGGCGGACACGGTGGGCATCAGCGTGATCGGCACCCGCTGGTCGGCTGTGCTGGTCGGTGGTCTGTTCGCGGGTCTCGGCGGTGCCTTCTTCACGATCGGCTCCACTGGCTCGTTCTCCAAGGAGTTCACCGTCGGTAATGGCTTCATCGCGCTGGCCGCATTGATCATGGGCCGCTGGCATCCAGTCTGGGCCGCGGTGATGGCCTTGTTCTTCGGTTTCGTCACCCAGATGGCCTCCCAGCTGCAAACCCTCAGTACCCCGGTCCCCAGCCAGTTTCTGCTGATCTTGCCGTACGTGGCCACTATCATTGCCGTGGCTGGCCTAGTGGGCAGAGTCAGGGCACCGGCAGCCGATGGCGAACCGTACGAGAAGGCCTGAGCCATGCCCGCCTCCGATTCTGGGCCCGCCGGCTGGGTCGACGGGGATGGCTCGCGCGTGGTTGACTGGGATGGCTTGCGCCAGGCAGCCCGGGAGATCAGCCAGCACGCGTACGTGCCGTACTCGCACTTTCCGGTCGGAGCCGCCGCGCTGGTCGACGACGGCCGGGTCGTCGTTGGCTGCAACGTGGAGAATGCTGCCTACGGAGTGGCGCTGTGCGCCGAATGCGGGTTGGTGTCCGCACTGCATGCGACTGGTGGCGGCCGGATGGTGGCTTTTGCCTGTGTGGACGCCGAAGGTGCGGTGTTGATGCCCTGCGGGCGGTGTCGTCAGCTGCTCTGGGAAAATGGTGGCCCCGAGTGCCTGGTGGACACGCCGCGCGGCATCCAGCCGATGACCGCCGTACTGCCCGGTGCCTTTGACCAGGAGGACTTGCGACGAGTCGCGGACAGCCGAGCCGAGAGGACAAGGAATAAGCGTGAAGCCTGATCTGGAGACCATCCGGGCCGCTCCGAAGGTGACCCTTCATGATCATCTTGATGGCGGCCTGCGGCCGCAGACCATCATTGAGCTGGCCAATGAGGTTGGTCACTCGTTGCCGGTCGGGACGGCGACCGAGCTGGGACAGTGGTTTGCCGACTCGGCCAGCTCTGGCTCGCTGGAACGCTATCTGGAGACGTTCGACCACACCGTTGCCGTGATGCAGACCACCGAGGCGCTGCGAAGGGTGGCCCGTGAGTTCGTCGAGGACCAGGCGGCCGACGGTGTTGTCTACGCCGAGGCACGCTGGGCACCGGAACAGCATCTGCTGGCCGGGCTGACACCGGCGAAGGCCGTCGAGGCTGTCCGGGACGGAATCAACGAGGGGCTGGTGGACTGCCGTGCTGCCGGAAAGGTCATCGTGGTGCGTCAGCTGGTGACCGGGATGCGGCATGCCAGCTCGTCGAGGGAGATCGCCGAGCTGGCCGTTGCCTACCGCAACGATGGCGTGGCCGGGTTTGACATTGCCGGGGCCGAGGCGGGTTTCCCACCAACCCGGCACCTGGACGCCTTTGACTATCTGAAGCGCAACAACGCCTACTTCACCATCCATGCCGGCGAGGCCTTCGGCCTACCGTCGATCTGGGAAGCCCTGCAGCTCTGCGGTGCCAACCGTCTTGGCCATGGAGTACGAATTATTGACGACATTACCAAAGATGATCTCAGGCCGGTCCTCGGCGACTTGGCTGCCTACGTCCGCAACGAGCGGATACCGCTGGAGATGTGCCCATCCTCCAACATCCAGACCGGTGCTGCTGCCTCGGTTGCCGAGCACCCGATCGGGCTGCTGAAGGAGCTGCGGTTCCGGGTCACGGTCAGCTGTGACAACCGGCTGATGAGCCAGACCACACTCAGCCGCGAGTTTGCCCTGCTGTGCGAGGCCTTCGACTACACCATGGACGACATTCGCTGGTTCACCATTAATGCGGCCAAGAGTGCCTTCTACCCCTTCGACCGCCGGTTTGCGATGATCCAGGACGTGATCAAGCCCGGATTCGCCGCTCTCGGTGCCTGACCAGATAAGTTTGTCGTCCCTGGGTTGCGTCAGTGGCGAGTGCGGCCATCACACCCCTCGTTATCCGGCACAGGTGGGATAACGTAACGAGATC
>JBBSQO010000235.1:0-4438 GCA_038244025.1 Propionibacteriales bacterium | reverse complement strand
GGGTGGTGTCCCATGTGCTCGACACCGCCGGCGATGGCGACATCGTAGGCGCCGAAAGCGATCCCGGACGCCGTTGCGGTGACCGCCGTCATGGCACCGGCGCACATCCGGTCAATGGCATAGCCGGGCACCGATCGCGGCAGCCCGGAGAGCAGGGCCGCGGTCCGTCCTATGGTCAGCCCCTGGTCACCGATCTGGGTGGTAGCGGCAATCGCGACCTCATCCACCCGCTCCGGCGGGAGCTCGGGGTGGCGGCGCATCAGCTCACGGATGCAGTTGACCACCATGTCGTCGGCGCGGGTCTCCGCGTAGAGCGAGCCGGCCTTGCCAAAAGGAGTGCGTACGCCGTCAACGAAGACGACCTCACGGGATTCACGAGCCATGCGCCTATATTACTCATCAGTAACCCGCATCGCTCGCCGCGAGGGCTGGAAGTCGCTCTGCTCCTCGTCCCTCATGGCGCGAGGGCTGGTGGTCCGCTCTGCTCCCGCAGAAACAACAACCCGAGAATCTGCCACCGGATTCTCCTCCGGCTGCTCGATTGAGCGTGGGACCGACTGAGCTAAGAGAACTGGGGTGGGATTCTCGGGTTCTTCCGACTCAGTCGGCGTCCGCTGCCGGATCGGGGAGGAGGCCGGTGAGATCGGCCACCAGCAGCTCGCGCTGCCACCGGCGAGCGCCAAGCTCCGCCAGGAAGGCATCGACAGTCTCCTCGGTGAGCGGGTCCGGCGGCGCCCAGGCGAGCTCGCGCAGCACGGACGGTGTCAGCAGGTTCTCCACCGGCAGGCTGAGCTTTTCGGCGGTGGCCGAGGTGGCGCCTCGGATCCGGCCCAGCCGGGCGAACGCCTCCGGTGCCCGACTTGGCCAGGTCCGCGGCGGGGGTGGCCCATCAAAGGGCAGCCTGAGCGGGGGCCAGGAGGAACGCGGCAGCTGCCGGGCACGGTCGAGGGCTTGCAGCCAGTTGACCTGATAACGCTTGGCGACCCGTCGGCCAAAAGCCGGGATCTGCCGCAGCGCGGCCTGGTCCGGAGCAGGCGCCGCTGCCAGCTCGACGATTGCGGCGTCGGCCAGCACCCTGCCCGGTGCCTTGTCCAGCTGGCGAGCAATATCGTCCCGGGCCTGCCACAGCTCCCGGACGACGGCCAGCTGGGCCGGGTTGTGGAGCTGGTGGATTCCCGACGTTCGCCGCCATGGATCGATCCGGAGCGGCACCGGGGTGGTGGCGCCGGCCGTCAGGGCGGCGAATTCCTGTGCGGCCCAGTCGGCCTTCCCGGCACTAGCGAGCTGTGCGGCCAACTTGTTGCGCAGCTCGATCAGCAGCTCGACGTCCAGGGCAGCGTAGGTCAGCCAGTTCGGCGGCAACGGGCGGGTCGACCAATCGGCGGCCGAGTGCTCCTTGAGCAGCCGGACTCCGAAGAGCTCCTCGATCAGGGTGCCGAGCGCGACTCGCGGATAGCCGAGTAACCGGCCAGCCAGCTCGGTATCGAAGAGCTGCCGGGGAACCAGCTGGACCTCGGCCAGACAAGGCAGGTCCTGCGTGGCGGCATGGATGATCCACTCGGCATCGGCAATGGCATCACTCAGCGCACTCAGATCGGCTGGCTGGGAGCCGCGGGCAAAAGCCACCGGGTCGATCAGGTGGGTCCCCGACCCCTGCCGGCGCAGCTGAAGCAGATAGGCGCGGGGAGAGTAGCGAAAACCGTGGGCGCGCTCGGCGTCGACCGCTACCGGGCCGGCGCCCCCTATCAGGGACGCAATCGCGGCCTGCAGGCCCGGTTCGTCCACAATGACCGGTGGCACTCCGTCCGCGGGTTGGGTCAGCAGCGGAATCTCTTCCGCCGCTTGGTCAACAGTCTCGTCCGTCACCGGGTGCGTGACTTCGGCCCGCGGCGAGACGGCATCGCGACCACGCCAGGAGGCAATGGCGGCAGCCCAGCCGTCGTGCAGAGCAGGTCTCCCCACGCCTGCAGGTGGGCAGCCAGACCTGCCCCAACTTCCAGGTTGGCGGTCCAGGAGGCTCGGACCTCAACTTCGGCCCGGGGAGGGTCGTCGGCCATGCCGCCGAAACTCTGGGAGGCAACCGACGTCACCGTACCGCTCGGTTCGCTGTAGTCAGCCTGATGGCTGGTGAGGGAGTCGATCAGCCAGGACCAGCCCACGCTGGCCAGCAGCGGATCCGTCACCATCTCGGGGTCGACGTCAGCCCGGGCGAAGGTGACGCAGCGAAACGTCCCCTGCCAGGCCTCGTTCCCGGCCGGGTCATGGAGCAGGACCAGCCGACCGCTGCCGACCTCATCGTTACCGACGTGAACATCGGCGGTGATGGCAGCCGAGTAGGGGGCAATGCGCTGTGGTGCCGGGATTTCTTCCACCGATAACTCCGGCCGCCATGCTGCAGCCGTCAGGTCCGCCAAGGCACGACCAAACACTTCCGGTATCGGCGCCGCGTCCATCTTTGCTCCCACCCCCTGAGCCTAAGCGGGCCCGACCTGATCGGCCGGCTCGACGCGCCGCGCAATGCCTGGCATGCGAAGATTTTGTCGTGACCCTCGCTGCCGCACCGTTCCTGTCCGCCTGCCGGCGTCAACCGGTCGATGACCGGGTGCCGGTCTGGTTCATGCGTCAGGCCGGCCGGTCGCTGCCGGAGTACCGCCGGATACGCAGCGGTACGACCATGCTGCAGAGCTGCACCATTCCCGACCTGGTCACCGAGATCACCCTGCAACCGGTCCGCCGCCACGGCGTAGATGCGGCGATCCTCTTCAGCGACATCATGGTCCCGCTGCAGGCCATCGGCGTCGACCTGGACATCGTGCCCGGCACCGGTCCGGTGATCGCCAACCCGATCCGTACTTCGGCTGACCTGGCTCAGCTGCGGCCACTGGAGCCGGATGATGTCGGCTACGTAAGCGAAGCGGTCGCGACCCTGGTGGCCGAGCTGGGCGACACCCCGCTGATCGGCTTCTCCGGGGCACCCTTCACCCTGGCGAGCTATCTGATCGAGGGCGGCCCCAGCAAGGACCATGCCCTCACCAAGGCGGTGATGATGGGTGACCCTGACCTGTGGCACCAGCTGTGCGGCCGGCTGGCGGCCATCTCGGCCGCGATGCTGTACGTCCAGGTGATGGCCGGTGTGTCGGCCGTGCAGCTGTTCGACTCCTGGGCCGGGTGCCTGTCGGCGGCGGACTACCGCGAGTTCGTCCAGCCGCACTCCGCCGCGGTGCTGGCGGCTATCGGTGAGCTCGGCGTACCGCGGATCCACTTTGGGGTCGGCACGTCCGAGCTGTTGCCGCTGATGGCCGCCGCTGGCGCCGATGTGGTCGGTGTCGATTGGCGGGTGCCGCTGGCCGAGGCGAGCGCAAGGATCGGCGATTCCTTTGCCGTACAGGGAAATCTCGACCCTGCCACCCTGAAGGCGCCCTGGCCGGTGCTGGCCGACCGGGTGCGGGAAGTAATTCGCTCCGGTGCCGCCGCATCGGGTCACATCTTTAACCTTGGCCACGGTGTTCCTCCCGACACCGATCCGGACGTGCTGACTAGAGTGGTCCAGCTGGTCCATCAGGAGGGCCCCGCGCTGCGCGCTGAGGTCGGGACAGCCCTGCGGGCCGAGGAGGCAGCACGCCTGCGGGCCGAGGTGGCGACAGCCAAGCCGTCATCGTGACCGGCCCTATCGTAGTCGTCGGCGGCGGAATTGCCGGGCTTTCGGCCGCTCGGCGCCTCGCCCTGGCCGGTGCCCAGGTGACCGTGCTGGAAGCCAGTCCGTGGCTCGGCGGCAAGCTGCGCCGGGTCGAGCTCGAGGGCCTGCCGGTGGATGTCGGCGCCGAGTCCGTGCTGGCCAGGCGCCCGGAGGCGGTGGCGTTGATGCACGACCTCGGGTTGGACGAGCAGCTGGTCTATCCCGGGGACGCAGCGGCCCAGGCCCTGGTTGACGGGCAGCCGACTCCGATTCCGGCCTCGCTGGCCGGTGTGCCAAGCGATCTTGCCGCGTTGCGCGGTTCTCTGTCCGCCGACGGTTGGCGTCGGGCCGCGGCGGAGTCTTCGCTGCCGGCACCGCCGTTGGCCGGGGATGTGGCCATTGGGCAGTATGTGGCCGACCGGTTCGGTGACGAGGTCACCGACCGGTTGCTGGAGCCGTTGCTGGGCGGCGTCTACGCGGGTCACTCGCGCGCGCTGTCCTTTGCCGCTGTCTCACCGGCGCTCTATGCCCGGGCGAAGGCTGGCGGTTCCCTGCTGGAGCACGCGGCCGCCATGATTCCCCCCGTTAGCGACCCGGCCGGCGGCCACGCCAGACGGGTGTTTGCCGGGTTGCGCGGTGGCATTGCCCAGCTGGTCGATGCGCTGACCGCCGATCTCGGTGAGCGTGGTGTCACCGTCCGAACGGCCACCACCGTACGGCGACTGGAGCGGAACAGAGCCGGCTATCGGCTGACCTGCGGTC
>JBBSQO010000234.1:0-4500 GCA_038244025.1 Propionibacteriales bacterium | reverse complement strand
TGGTCCGCAGCTGGAGTCCCAGCTTGCCGCCGTCTCCATTGTCCAAGACTTCACCCACGTCTTCGGGCCGGGCCCGGTCGTGGTGGGCCCAGTCGTCGATCACCTGATGGCGTCGGCTACCCGCACCAGGGCAGCGCTGTCCGGCTTCCGGGCCGCCGTCGCCTGGCCAGAGGCACCGCGACCGGTGGGTTCCCACGACCTGCTGCCGGAACGTGCACTGGCCGGGGACGGCCACGCCCGCCGAGCACTGGCCCGCGACCTGTACGACCCGCTGGCTGAGGCCGGCGGCGGCCTGCTGGAAACGCTGGTCGCGTTCTTCGACAGCGGCTCTTCGGTTGAGGCGACGTCCCGGGCCCTGTTCGTGCACGCCAACACCGTCCGCTACCGGCTGAAGCGGATCCACGAGATCAGCGGCTACTCCCCGACCGACCCGCGCGACTCGTACGCGTTACGGCTGTCCCTGACCCTCGGCCGGCTGCTGAAACCGGCCAGTCCCGAACGGCCCGGCGAGTAACCCAGCCATCGGAAGGTACTGCCCATGGCCTTACAGACCCTGGTCGACGTCTGCAAAGAACGGAGCAGCAACGAACGGGTGACGATCTGGGGGCTCACGCGGATCTGGAGCGAGGTCTCCGCGACCAACCTTTGTCAGATCCCTACAAGTTGGCTTCGCCAGATTCGTGGTGTCGCTACGCGACTCGGCCGCTCAGAACCGACAGAGTGGAGATGTGCTCGCGATTGTCGCGCCCGGTCAAGGCGCCCAGACTCCCGGTTTCTTCACGCCGTGGCTGACTGAGCCCTCTTTCACCGATCGGCTCAACTGGCTGTCCGCGGTTTCCGGGCTGGACCTGCGGCACTACGGGACCGAGGCCGACGCGGAGACCATCCGCGACACTGCAGTGGCCCAGCCGCTGCTGGTCGCCGCCGGGCTGCTCGTCGCACTAGAGCTCTTCCCGCACCCGACCGATGCTTTCCGCTACATCGGTGTCGCCGCCGGGCACTCCGTCGGCGAGATAACCGCCGCGGCGGGCGTCGGCGTCCTGTCAGCCGAGCAGGCAATGGTGCTGGTCCGTGAACGCGGTCGGGCGATGGCCGAGGCAAGCGCGGTCACCCCTACCTCGATGACCGCCATCATTGGCGGCCAGGCTGCCGAGGTGCTGGGCAAGATCGAGGCTCAGGGGTTGACCGCCGCGAACAACAACGGCGCCGGTCAGATCGTCGCTGCCGGCACGGTCGAGCAGCTCGCGGCCCTTGCCGACGACCCACCGGCCCGGGCCCGGCTGATACCGCTCAGCGTGGCCGGGGCCTTTCACACCGTCCACATGGAGCCCGCGGTACAGCGGCTGGCCGATCTGGCCCGGTCCGTATCCACCCACGATCCACGGACCCGGTTGCTGTCCAACGCCGACGGCCAGGTGATCCACGACGGACACAGTATGCTCAAGCGGTTGGTGGGTCAGGTGGCCGCTCCGGTCCGCTGGGACCTGTGCATGCAGACGATGGCCGATCTGGGCGTCACCGGAATGCTGGAGATGCCGCCAGCCGGTACGTTGACCGGCATCGCAAGACGGAACCTCAAGGGCGTCGAGCTGTTCGCCCTGAACACCCCCGACCAGCTGCCGGACGCCTTCGCCTTCGTCCGCAAACATGGCGGGTTGACGCAGTCGTCACCGATCTCTGGCAACCCGACCTGGCGGCTCATCGTCTCTCCCGGCAAGGGTCAGTTCACCCGAACCGACGGGATTGAGGACCAGGACATGCTGCCCGCCAACAGCACCATCGGTCTGGTGAAGAACCGTCGCGACGAGATTCCGGTCAATGCCCCTCATGGCGGCATCGTGGTCGAGTGGCTGGTCGAAAATGGTGACCCTGTCGCACCCGGCCAGCCGCTGCTCCGGCTCCATCCCACCGTCGAATCCAATACCGCAACCGAGGTCAGCCGATGACAGTTCTCACCGCTACTGGGGCATCTGGTGCCACCATCCTGGGCATCGGCGGCTACCGCCCCCGCCGGATCGTCGACAACGCAGAGATCTGTACCATGATCGACTCCTCCGACGAGTGGATCCAGACCCGGTCCGGCATCCGTGAGCGCCGCTGGGCCAGCGATGACGAAACCGTACAGATGATGTCGTCCTCGGCCGCCCGGAAGGCCATCGAACGGTCCGGTATCGACCCCGCCCAGATCGACTGCGTGATCGTCTCGACCGTCACCCACCTCTATCAGACGCCCGCGATCGCCACCCGGATTGCCGTCGACATCGGCGCCATAGGTGCCGCCGCGTTCGATATTTCCGCTGCCTGTGCAGGCTTTTGCTATGGCGTGGCGATGGCGGACTCCTTTGTCCGCTCCGGTACCGCCAGGTACGTGCTGGCGATCGGCGTCGAGCGGCTCAGCGACATCACCAACCGCTCGGACCGCTCAACGGCCTTCCTCTTCGCCGATGGCGCCGGGGCTGCCGTGATCGGCCCGAGCAAGGACCAGGGCATCGGCCCGGTGGTGTGGGGATCTGATGGCGACCAGGCCGAGCTGATCACTCAGACCGAGCCGTGGGACCAGGTACTGGCCGCAGCCGACCCAGTCTGGCCGACCCTGCGGATGGACGGCAACCCCGTCTTCAAGTGGGCCTCCTACACCATGGCGAAGGTCGCCGCCGAGGCGCTGGATCGGGCCGGGGTGGCAGCCGAGGACCTGGCCGTCTTCGTCCCGCACCAGGCCAACAACCGGATTACCGATGCCATGTTCCGGGCCCTGAAACTCCCCGCCGATGTGGTGATCGCCCGCGATATCCAGGTGCAGGGCAACACCTCGGCGGCGTCCGTCCCGCTGGCCATCGAGGCCCTGCTGGAGTCGGGTCAGGCCAGCAGTGGCCAGACCGCCTTGATCATCGGATTCGGCGCCGGGCTGGTCTACGCCGGCCAGGTGGTCGTCCTGCCCTAGTTTTCCGGGCACCAGCCCGGATGCCGTTACCCCCGTACGGAGCTCCCGTACGAACCGTGTTCTCGACCAGAAGAAGAGACTCAACAAGAGAATGGAGGGCCCAGGATGGCCACCACCGAAGAGATCCGCACCGACCTCGCCGAGATTGTCAACGAGGTCGCGGGGGTCCCCGCCGCCGACGTGCAGCTCGACAAGTCGTTCACCGATGACCTGGACGTCGACTCGCTGTCGATGGTCGAGATCATCTACGCCGCCGAGGAGAAGTTCAGCGTCAGCATCCCCGACGAAGAGGCCAAGAACCTCAAGACGGTCGGCGACGCCGTGGCCTACATCGAGCGCGCCGCTTCCTGACCACGGCTGGATGAGTCAAGCCGATGGGCCGCCGGACGTCGGCGGCCCACCCACCTCAAGCACTGACCGGACCACTCTTGGAGAACTACATGAACCCACCAGCGGAGCGAGTACCAGTAGTCGTTACCGGCCTGGGCGCCACCACGCCGCTGGGCGGAGACGTGGCGAGCACCTGGGAGGCCATGCTCGCGGGCAAGTCCGGCGTAGCCCGGATGGACCATGAGTGGGCTGCCGACCTGGCCACCAAGATCGCCGCCGAGGCGGCGGTCGATCCGGCCACCGTGCTGGAGCGGATCGAGGTACGCCGGATGGACCGCTCCACCCAGCTGGCCATGGTTGCCGCGATGGAAGCCTGGCAGGATGCCGGCCTGGGTCTGGGCGAGGACAACCCGGTGGACAGCGAACGTCTCGGGGTCTGCATCGCCTCCGGGATCGGCGGCCTGCAGACATTGATCTCCAACTGGGACATTCAGCGGGACAAGGGGCCGAGGCGGGTCAGCCCGCTGGCCATCCCGATGCTGATGGCGAATGCGCCGGCCGCCAATGTCGGCCTGCGGATCGGCGCCCGGGCTGGGGTGCATACTCCGGTCTCGGCTTGTGCCTCCAGCAACGAGGGGATCTCCCTCGGCCTGGACATGCTCCGCCTCGGCCGGGCCGATATTGCCGTCGTCGGCGGCACCGAGGGAGTCATCCATCCGCTGCCGGTGGCCGCCTTCGGTCAGATGCAGGCGCTCAGCCGGCGCAACGACGAGCCGGAGCGCGCCTCCCGGCCCTGGGATGTCGACCGGGACGGGTTCGTGCTCGGCGAAGGTGCCGCCGTGCTGGTGATCGAGACCTTGGCCCATGCCAAAGCTCGCGGGGCCAGGATCTATGGCGAGCTGGCTGGGGCCGGTATCAGCGCCGACTCCTATGAGCTGGTCCCGCCGGACCCGACCGGCCATGGGCAGCAGACCGCACTGCGGCAGGCGCTGGCCGAGAGCGGGCTGGCGCCCCGCGACATCGTCCACATCAACGCCCACGCGA
Organism: Propionibacteriales bacterium; assembly: GCA_038244025.1. Lineage (GTDB taxonomy): Bacteria > Actinomycetota > Actinomycetes > Propionibacteriales > Propionibacteriaceae > Microlunatus. The sequence goes on along the minus strand of JBBSQO010000234.1, from coordinate 185 downwards.
CCTCAACGCCGCTGGGCGACCGCACCGAGGCCTCCTCGATCGAGGCCGTGCTGGGCGATGCTGTCGACGGCTGCATCGTCACAGCGACGAAGTCGATGACTGGGCACCTGCTGGGCGGCGCCGGCGCGCTGGAGTCGATGGCAGTGCTGCTGGCGCTGCATCATCGCCGGGTGCCACCGACGATC
>JBBSQO010000233.1:0-4514 GCA_038244025.1 Propionibacteriales bacterium | reverse complement strand
GACTTGGTAGGCTTGCTGGGCTTGTAGGGTTTACTCTCACCATCCACCCATCTCGCGAAGGCTTACCTTGACTGTGAAGAATATTGTCGCCGAGGGCATTACCAACCCCCCGATCGACGATCTGCTGACCAAATGCGACTCGAAGTACCGGCTGGTGCTGTTTGCCGCCAAGCGGGCCCGCCAGATCAATGCCTATTACTCCCAGCTCGGCGAGGGTTTGCTGGAGAATGTCGGCCCGCTGGTCGAGACCGCTGTCCAGGAAAAGCCGCTGTCCATCGCCCTGCGCGAGATCAATGCCGGTGTACTGGAGTGCACCGACATCGATCCCGATTCGGTGGCAGCCGAGGCCCCGGCGGCGGAGGCTCAGCCGGTCGAGGCTATCCCAGATCTGGACGCCTGAGCCCGGCCGGTTCCGATGAGCCGCATCGTGCCCCGCCGCATAATCTTGGGCGTCGCGGGCGGCATCGCTGCCTACAAGGCGTGCGAGCTGCTCCGTGGGCTGACCGAGGCGGGACATCAGGTGACGGTCGCGCCGACGGCAGCCGCAAATGAGTTCGTCGGTGTCACCACCTGGGCGGCACTGTCCGGCCAGCCGGTCCAGACCGGGGTCTTCGCGGGCGCAGAGCGGGTACCGCATGTCGCCCTCGGTCAGCAGGCCGAACTGGTGATTGTCGCTCCGGCGACGGCGGACCTGCTCGCCCGCGCGGCCCAGGGCCGCGCCGATGACTTGTTGACCAACATCTTGCTGACCGTCCGCTGCCCGGTCCTGTTCGTCCCCGCGATGCACACCGAGATGTGGCTGCATCCGGCCACCCGGGCCAATGTGGCCACCCTGCGCTCACGTGGCGCCGTGGTGCTGGACCCGGCATCGGGCCGGCTGACCGGTGCCGACACCGGGCCCGGCCGGTTGCCGGATCCGGCCGAGATCCAGGCCGTGGCCAGCACCATGCTGGATGCCCCGGCCATGGCCCAGTGCGCGGCCAGGCAGGATTTGGCCGGGCTCCGGTTCGTCATCTCGGCCGGCGGCACCCGGGAGTATCTCGACCCGGTCCGGTTCCTCGGCAATGCCTCCTCCGGCCGGATGGGGATCAGTCTGGCCCGTGCGGCGCGGTTACGCGGCGCCAGCGTGACCTTGGTGGCGGCTCACGTCGACAGTTCCCCACCAGCCGGGGTCACGGTGCAAAGAGTGGTGTCGACCGAGGAGCTGGCAGCCGCCATGCAGCAGGCTGCCGCCGATGCCGACGTGATCATCATGGCGGCCGCACCCGCTGATTTCACCCCCCGTCGCTATGCCGAGTCCAAAATCAAGAAGTCCGGTCTGGACTCCCGGCTGGAGCTTGACCTGGTACAGACCCCGGACATCCTGGCTCGGTTGGCAGCCGACCGGCGCCAGGGTCAGGTGATCGTCGGTTTCGCCGCCGAGACGCCGAGCGCCGAGCAGCAGCTGCTGGAGCTGGGAGAGGCCAAGCTAGAACGTAAGGGCTGCGACCTGCTGGTGCTCAACGACGTCAGCTCGGGTCAGGTTTTCGGCTCCGATCACAACAGCATCACCGTGCTGGGCACCAGCCGGCACAGCGGACCGCACACCGGAACCAAGGACGCGCTGAGCCACCAAATTGTGGATGAGATCCAACGGCTGCGTTCCGCAGGCTAATCTGCTAACTGACGACCAGGCCAGCAGGCCATCGAGACCAGCAAGCCAGCCGAACCAGCAGGATTGCGAAACCAGGAGGCAGCACAGATGACCGGACGGCTCTTCACCTCCGAGTCCGTGACCGAGGGACATCCGGACAAGATCGCTGACCAGATCAGTGACTCGGTGCTGGATGCCCTGCTGGCCCAAGACCCGAACAGCAGGGTAGCGGTCGAGACCCTGGTCACCACCGGCCTGGTCGTGGTGGCCGGTGAGGTGACGACCGAGGCATACGTCGAAATTCCCCGGATCGTCCGGGAGCGGGTGTTGCAGATCGGCTATGACGCCTCGCAGAAGGGATTCGACGGCAGCTCGTGTGGGGTGCAGGTCTCCATTGGCGCGCAGTCCCCGGACATTGCCCGGGGAGTGAATTCTGCCTTCGAGAACCGGACCGGCGCGTCGACCGATCTGTTGGATGCACAGGGAGCCGGTGACCAGGGCCTGATGTTCGGTTACGCCTGCAACGAGACCGCGTCGCTGATGCCGCTGCCCATCGATCTGGCCCATCGGCTGGCCGAGCAGCTGGCGGCGGTACGCAAGGAGGGCATCATGCCCTACCTGCGCCCGGACGGCAAGACCCAGGTGACGGTGGAGTATGACGGTGAGAAGCCGCTCCGGCTGGATACGGTGGTGCTGTCCAGCCAGCATGCCGCCGACATCGACCTGGATGCGCTGCTGACCCCCGATGTCCGCAAGCATGTGGTGGATCCGGTGCTGGAGAGCTTCGACCTGGCCCACGAGGGCTACCGGATGCTGGTCAACCCGACCGGGCGGTTCGAGATTGGCGGCCCGATGGGGGACGCCGGGGTCACCGGCCGCAAGATCATTGTCGACACCTACGGCGGGATGGCTCGGCACGGCGGCGGCGCCTTCTCCGGCAAGGACCCGTCCAAGGTCGACCGGTCGGCCGCCTATGCGATGCGGTGGGTGGCCAAGAATGTGGTGGCCGCCGGACTCGCCACCCGCTGTGAGGTCCAGATTGCCTATGCCATCGGCAAGGCTGCCCCGGTCGGCTTCTACGTCGAGACCTTCGGCACCGAGCAGGTACCGGTTACCCAGATTCAGCAGGCCGTACTGGACACTTTCGATCTCCGCCCGGCAGCGATCATCCGGGATCTGGACCTGAAGCGCCCGATCTATGCCCAGACAGCTGCCTATGGCCACTTCGGCCGGGAGCTGCCCGATTTCACCTGGGAGAGGACCGACCGCGCCGACGCCCTGAGCAATGCAGTCAAGGGCTGAGGCGGGATCAGTCCACGCCCTGGTAGTGCATCATCCGGCGGATCATCGGCCGGATCGGCCGCGCCAGCACGGAGCCGACCAGCAGGCCGAGCACGATCGCACAGATCACTACGGCGACCCCGAAGATGGTGGGCAGGGCCAGGGAAGGGTTGAGGCCGAGCTGGGTTACCGACAGCAAGCCCAGGCTGCCGGGAACCAACAGCCAGAACGACGGCAGGAACAACACCAGCCGGGGCAGAGTGGGTTTGAACGCCTCCACCAGATAGGCGCCCAGGCTGGCCGCGATGGCGCCGAAGAAGCTGCCCAGGCCACCGGAGCCGCCGAGAGACTGACCCAGCACCTGAGCCAGGAAGCTGAAGACCAGCACGATCGCGATCCAGGGCAGCAGGCTCAGCGGTGCGCTCTCCATCAGGCAGACGCCGACCGCGATCAGGGCCAGGCCGACCGGGGCCGCCCACCAGCCGAGCTCGACCACCCGTACGTTGACGAAGGCATTCGGTGCCACCACCATCAGCTTGGCGGCGGCAATGATGCCGAGGGTGAACAACAGAAGCTGGACCGAGCCGAAGATCAGCCGGGAGGCGCCGGCGACCATCGCCCCGGCCGCCAGCTCCGACATGCCGGTCACCATCAGGGCACCCGGTAGCAACACGGCGAGCGGCGGCAGTAGGGTCCGCAACGGTCCCAGCAGCAAATCGGCATCGTAGGCGGCAAAGACTCCAGCGGCCACCACGAAGGCGGCCGCCGGTGGCAACAAGGTGACCAGCAGCTGGTGCCGGCTGGCGAACCGCATCAGCATGATCACCACCACCGAGGCCAGCGCCGCGAAGATCAGGTTGTGGACGCCGGGCTGCAGGATCAGGGCGATGCCGGAGGCGACGAAGATGCCACCGGCATTCATCAGCCAGCGGGGGAAGCGGGACGGCATGTCACGCAGGGTGGCCAGGCGCTCGACTGCGTCCTTGGGACTGAGCTCGCCGGCCATCAGTTCGTGCCGGATGCCAATCACCTCGGCGGACTGGTCCAGGCGCAGAGGGCCTCGTACCGCTTCGAAGCTGGCCGGCTCGCCGGAGGCCAGGTTAAGGGTGATGCCAGTCGGAGTGGCGGCGATCTGCGGCTCGGAACAACCGAGCTGGCGGGCTAATGCGGTGAGGTCTTCCTCCACCTCGTGCACCGGCTGGCCACCGGCCACCATGGCTGTACCGACCTGCAGCAGCAGTCGGCGCAGTCCGGTGGCCGACAGCTCGGCAACATCGGTGACGGCGGTCGGGGAGTCGGCCCGCTGCTGGGTGCGGTCGACCGGCGTTGCGGGGACCTGCTGTTGCTGGTTGCCGGCTGGTCGGACCTGGCGCGGCCATCTGCGGTTCTGCGGCATTGGCTCCACTGTGCCATACCGATGTCCAGTCACACTGAGGCCAACCACACGCGAGGCCAGCCAGACCAATGTCAGTGCGTGCTGCCTATCATCGGGTGTGCCCGAAGAACCTGATGTCGCCGTAGCCCGGGTGGCGGTGGACCTGTCACTGCCACACCTGGACCGACCCTTCGACTATGCGGTCACCCCGGAGCTGGACGAGCT
>JBBSQO010000232.1:0-4548 GCA_038244025.1 Propionibacteriales bacterium | reverse complement strand
AGCCGAACAGGCCACAACAGGCGAAGAACACCACCCAGAACGCGGTTTGCTGCAGCCGGCTCCATCCGTGGAACTGCTCCAGTCGGTCCTTGAACCAGACCATCACCCGGTGCGCCCACCCGAACTCACTCGACCAGATGGCCAGACCAAGGAGGATCAGCGGGATGCCGCCGGGTCCAGGCAACGGCCCGGACACCAGGCCGAACACCACCAGCAGCAGCCCCGCCAGACCCACCCCAAACCGATACAGGGCCAGCTTGCGCGGGTCGGCGCGGATCTTGCGGCGCCACTCCCACCGGTCATCCTTGGCATCGACGAGGATGTTGTGGTCATGCCGGGATGGATCAAAATCGGGCGCCTTGGGGTCGCAGCCATCCCCGGAGAAGTGGTGATGCCGCTGGTGCTTGGCACCCATCCCAGCCGCCCGCCGCCCGACAAGATCAGGCAAGTCGCGGTCCTCGGCTCCGGCGGGCATGTGCTCCACTCTAGAAGTTCAGCACCAAACGAGGCGAGTCTTCGACCTCGGGCCGGCCAGATAGGGTCGCTGCCATGGTTCCTGGCCCGCACTCCCGGAGCCCCGACATCGTCTGGCTCCGGCTGCTGGCTGCGGTCGCCGAGCAGGGCAGCCTGTCTGCCGCCGCCGAACAGCTGGGGCTGGCACAGCCGAACGCCAGCCGGGCGATGCGTGCACTTGAACGTGATCTCGGTCTGCCGCTGCTGGTCCGATCGCCACGCGGTTCACGGCTCACCGTCGAGGGGCAGGTGGTGGTCAGCTGGGCCCGTACCGTGGTGACCGCCACCGATGAGCTGATCGCGGGGTCGGAGGCACTCAAGGGTCGTCGGGCCGGCCAGCTGGAGCTGGCTGCCAGCATGACCATCGCCGAGTACCTGGTTCCGGGCTGGTTGTCGGAACTGCATCGTCGTGATCACACGATCGCGGTGTCCCTGGCGGTGGCCAACTCGGTCGAGGTCGGCCAGCGGGTGCTGTCCGGGAAGGCCGATCTCGGGCTGGTGGAGTCCCCGAAGGTGCCAGCTGGCCTGTCCCGATCTCGCGCCGGTACGGATCGTCTGGTCGTGGTGGTGGCGCCCCAGCACCCGTGGAGCCGTCGTCGGCGGTCGGTGTCGGTCGCCGAGCTGGCGGCCACCCCGCTGATTGTCCGCGAACCCGGCTCCGGCACCAGGGAAACCCTGGCGCAGGCTTTGCGGGAGCACAACATGGCCCCGCCCTTGCAGGAGCTCTCCTCGAATGCCGCCGTCAGGATCGCCGTCATCGCCGGTCTGGCCCCGGCCGTCCTCAGCGCCCTGGCTGTGCAGGAGCAGGTTCAGGCCGGCGTACTGCGGGAGGTCACGGTCGATGGGCGAGATCTCCGACGCACCTTGTGGCTGGTCTGGCCACGCGGCAGCCGCCCGTCCGGTACGGCGGCCGACCTGGTCCGGATCGTCCAACTGTCCCGGTGAGGGCACCGCGCAGTACCGGGTCCACCTGGAGAATTACTGGCCGGCAGCATGCTGGACGCCCAGATGCCACAATGGCGCGTGACCTCGATCCTGTCGATTCAGTCGTCGGTTGCCTACGGTCATGTGGGCAACAGTGCGGTGACCTTCCCGCTGATGCGCCTCGGGATCGAGGTATGGCCGGTGCTGACCGTGCACTTCTCCAACCACACCGAATATCCGGGCTGGCGGGGACCAATGCTCGCTGCGGCTGACATCGGCGACGTGATCCAGGGGATTGATGATCTCGGCGTGCTGGCTGGCTGCGATGCCGTCCTCTCCGGATACCAGGGCGCCGAGGAGGTCGGCGCCACCATCGTGGGTGCGGTAGAGCTGGTCCAGCGCCGTAATCCGGCAGCGGTGTACTGCTGCGATCCGGTGATGGGTGATGTGGGGAAGGGTTTCTTCGTCCGTCCTGGCGTGCCGGAGTTCATCCGCGAGCACATCATCCCCCGAGCGCAGATCATTACCCCGAACCAGTTTGAGCTGGACTATCTGACCACTCGGACGACACAAACTCCTGAGGAGGTGCTGGTCGCCGCAGACGTGCTGCGAGAAACGGGTCCCGATACCGTGCTGGTGACCAGCGTGGTCCATGATCAGGCAGCGGCCGGCACGCTGGACATGATTGCGGTCGACAGTTCGGGGGCCTGGTCGGTAACACTGCCGCTGCTGCCAGGTACCTTCACCGGGGCCGGGGACCTGACCTCAGCCCTTTTCCTGGCCGGCCTGCTGACCTCCGGTGACCTCGCCGGCACCCTGGCTGGGACTGCTGCGGTCGTGCACGGCATTCTCGCCGCCACCGTCCGCCTCGGCCAGTCCGAGCTGCAGCTCGTCGCCGCCCAGGACGAGATCGTCAACCCTACCCATGAATTTCCAGCCAACCGCCTTCGGTGATCCTCGGAGGGTCAGTCGCGGAACTCCTCGATGTTGGCGCCGAGGGCGCTCAGCCGGTTGGCCAGGTCCTCATAGCCACGGTTGATCACATAGACGTCGCGCAGGATTGAGGTGCCACGGGCCGCCAGCATGGCGAGCAGGATGCAGACGGCCGGTCGTAGGGCCGGCGGGCAGACGACTTCCTGGCCGCGCCACCGGGTCGGTCCTTCGACGATGATCCGGTGCGGATCCAGCAGCTGAACTTTGGCGCCGAGCCGGTTCAGCTCGGTCAGGTAGATCGCCCTGTTCTCATACACCCAGTCGTGAATGACGGTCGAGCCCTCCGCCGTGGCAGCGATCACGGCGAAGAACGGCAGGTTGTCGATGTTGAGGCCCGGGAACGGCATCGGATGGATCTTGTCGATTGGCGACCTCAGCTGCGAGGGCCGTACCGTCAGGTCGACCAGCCGGGTATGCCCATTGGCCGAGGTGTACTCCTCGGTCAGGGAGAAATCGAGCCCCATCTCCTCCAGCACCGCGAGCTCGATCTCCATGAACTCGATCGGCGTCCGCTCGATGGTCAGCTCGGAGCCGGTCACGATCGCCGCGGTCAGCAGGCTCATCGCCTCAATCGGGTCCTCCGACGGCGCGTACTCGACATCGGTGTCGATGTCTGAGACTCCGTGCACCCTGAGCGTTGTGGTGCCGATCCCGTCGATGCGGACACCAAGCTGGGTCAGGAAAACGCACAGGTCCTGCACCATGTAGTTCGGGCTGGCGTTGCGGATCACGGTCACCGACGGCGTCTGCGCGGCGGCGAGCAGGGCGTTCTCGGTGACGGTGTCGCCGCGCTCAGTCAGCGTGATCGGCCGTCCGCTGCGGTTGTTCACATCGACTGCACATTGGTAGAAGCCGTCAGTTGCCTTCACACTCAGACCAAAGCGCCGCAGCACCTGAAGGTGCGGCTCAATGGTCCGGGCACCAAGATCACAGCCGCCGGCGTAGGGCAGCTGGAAAGATCCGAAGGAGTGCAGCAACGGCCCGAGGAACATGATCACACTCCGGGTACGGCGGGCGGCACCGACATCCATCGAGTCGAGGTCCAGCTCAGCCGGCCGGACCAGCTCAAGGTCCGTCTTGTCCGCAGACCAGGTGGCCCGGACGCCAATGCTGGTGAGAACCTCAAGAATCCGGTTGACCTCCTCGATCCGGGCAATGCCGCGGATCAGGGTACGGCCGCGGTTCAGCAGGCTCGCACATAACAGGGCGACTGCCGCATTCTTGGAGGAGCGGACAGCGATGTTGCCGGCCAGCTTGAGGCCGCCTTGCACCCGAAGGTGGACGGGCCCGGTACCGCCGACGGAGATGATCTCGCTGTCCAGCGCCTCGGCAATTCTGCTGACCATCTCCAGACTGAGGTTCTGGTTGCCGGCCTCGATCCGGTGCACGGCACTCTGGCTGGTGCCGAGCACATCTGCCAGCTGGTTCTGCGTGAGGCCACGGTGCTTACGCGCATCGCGGATCAATCCGCCAATTCGTTCCTGATAGGTATCAATCACCTGCTCAGAATAACTCATACCAGAGATATTTCCAGTCTCGGCGTGTCACCGGCTTGGGGCCCAGCTAGCCGACCGGGTTGTCTTCCTCATAGAGTGACGCTCATGACCGCACATTTTGACGTCGTTGTCCTCGGAGCCGGACCAGGAGGGTACGTGGCCGCGATTCGCGCCGCGCAGCTCGGCCTGTCCACGGCCGTCATCGAGGACAAGTACTGGGGAGGCGTCTGCCTCAACGTGGGCTGCATCCCGTCCAAGGCGCTGCTCCGCAATGCCGAGATCTCTCACATTCTGACCAAGGAAGCGAAGATCTTCGGCATCCACGGCGACGTGACGATGGACTTCCAGGTGGCCTACCAGCGCAGCCGCGGTGTCGCCGACCGGATGGTCAAAGGCGTCCACTTCCTGATGAAGAAGAACAAGATCACCGAGATCAACGGTTGGGCTGAGTTCACCGACGCCAAGACCCTGTCGGTCAGAAGCAAGGAGGGCGACGAACAGGTCACCTTCGACAACTGCATCATTGCCACCGGCGCCACCACCAAGCTGCTGGGAGGAACTGAGCTGAGCGAGCGGGTGGTGACCTATGAGGAACAGATCCTGACCGACAAGCTGCCCGAGT
>JBBSQO010000231.1:0-4558 GCA_038244025.1 Propionibacteriales bacterium | reverse complement strand
TTCCGAGTTGGTCTGGAATTCGTCAGCGCTCCGGCTTTTTTATGACCTTGACACGCCGGTGACTTTCTCTCGGTTGCGGCAAGGCGAACCGCTCAGTTACATTGGGCCGAGAGGACTGCGCGATTTCGATCTCGTGCTTAGTTTTACAGGGGGCGGCGCCCTCACCGCGCTGGACGTGGTGGAGTCCCGTCACGACATGATCGTGGTGGACGTGAGCTGCAACGCCGGCGACGAGGCCCATGCCAAGGCCATCTCGGCGGCCATCGGCGACCAGGACGGTTTCACCGTACGCAAGGTCTCCGACCGCACCTTCTTGCTGCATCTGGGCGGCAAGATTGAGGTCAACCCGAAGGTGGCGTTGAAGAACCGCGATGACTTGTCGCGCGCCTATACTCCGGGAGTGGCCCGGGTCTGCCTGGCCATCGCGGAAAATCCCGCCGATGCCCGGCGACTGACGATCAAGCGCAATACGGTCGCGGTGGTGACCGACGGGTCGGCCGTGCTGGGGCTGGGCAACATTGGCCCGGCGGCGGCGCTGCCGGTGATGGAGGGCAAGGCCGCACTGTTCAAGCGGTTCGCCGACGTGGACGCCTGGCCGGTCTGCCTGGACACCCAGGACACCGACAAGATCGTGGAGATCGTCAAGGCCATCGCACCGGTCTATGGCGGCGTCAACCTGGAGGACATTGCCGCGCCGCGGTGTTTCGAGATCGAGGAGCGACTGCGGGCCGAGCTGGACATCCCGGTCTTCCACGACGACCAGCATGGCACCGCCATCGTGGTGCTGGCTGCGCTGATTAATGCCCTGCGGGTGGTCGGCAAGCAGATGGCTGATATTCGGGTCGTGGTTTCCGGTGTCGGGGCGGCCGGGACCGCGATCATCCGGCTGCTGAAGGAGCAGGGTGCCACCAACGTGATCGGCTGCGACTCCAAGGGTGCGGTGTCGCAGTTGCGGGAGGGTGACGGGGCCATGCGCCGCTGGCTGGTGGAGAACACCAACGCCGAGGGCCGGACCGGCAGCCTGAAGGATGTGCTGGGAGACGCCGATGTCTTTATCGGAGTGTCGGGACCCAACATCCTTACCGGCGACGACATCGCCACCATGGCCGATCAGGCCATCGTCTTCGCCCTGGCCAACCCGACCCCGGAGGTTGACCCGACTGAGGCACAACGGCACGCAGCCGTGGTCGCCACCGGCCGGAGTGACTTCCCGAACCAGATCAACAACGTGCTGGCCTTCCCGGGCTTCTTCCGTGGCCTGCTCGATGCGGGCAGCCGCGATGTCGATGACACGATGCTCGCCGCTGCCGCCCGGGCCATCGCCGACCAGGTCTCGGCGGGCCAGCTGAATGCCTCCTACATCATCCCCAGCGTGTTCGACAGCGCCGTTTCCCCGGCGGTGGCTGCCGCCGTACGAGAAGTGGCGGCGCCCGGATCGGGCAAGATCGATGAACCGGTGGCCAGCATTAGCACCGAATAGCAGGCGCCAGCACCGATGAGGCGGAGCCACCGACCCCGCCCATGGGCAGAGCCATAGACACCGCCTCTAGGCAGAGCCATGGATAAGGGGGCAGACTCGTCCACAAGGGCTGGTGCAGCGTGGCCCAACCGAGGAATCGCGCGGACCAGTCCGCAACGAAGAGGAGAAACTGATGTCTGATCTTGAAGTCACTGGTCCCAAGGTCGAGGGATCTGAGCAGGTGCTGACCCCCGAGGCGCTGGCCTTTGTGGCCAAACTGCAGCGCACGTTCGGCGCGCGGCGCGATGAGCTGCTGCAGCTGCGCGAACAACGACGCGACCAGGTAGCCAAGACCCATCGGCTGGACTTCTTGCCCGAGACGGCGGAGGTCCGGAACTCGGACTGGCGGGTGGCGAAAGCGCCGGAAGATCTACAGGACCGGCGGGTCGAGATCACCGGCCCAACCGAGGCGAAGATGGCCATCAACGCGCTCAACTCGGGCGCCAGGGTCTGGCTGGCCGACTTGGAGGATGCCAACACCCCGCACTGGAAGAACGTGATCACCGGGCAGCTCAACCTCGCCGCTGCGATCCGCAAGACCCTGCAGCTCGATGTCGAGGGCGGCAAGTCGTACCGGCTGGCGGCGGACCAGCGGCTGGCCACCATCGTGGTCCGGCCCCGGGGCTGGCATCTGGATGAGAAGCACATCCTGGTTGACGGTAACCGGTGCACGGGTGCCTTGGTCGACTTCGGGCTGTACTTCTTCCACAACGCTGGTGCGCTGCTCGACTCCGGCTCCGGCCCGTACTTCTATCTGCCCAAGATGGAGAGCCATCTGGAAGCCCGGCTGTGGAATGACGTCTTCACCTTCGCCCAGACCGAGCTGGGCATCCCGCACGGTACCATCCGGGCGACCGTGCTGATCGAGACCATCCTCGCCGCCTTCGAGATGGACGAGATCCTTTATGAGCTGCGTGAGCACGCGTCGGGGCTGAACGCCGGCCGCTGGGACTACCTGTTCAGCGTGATCAAGACGTTCCGGGACGCCGGTGAGAATTTCCTGCTGCCGGACCGGGGCGATGTCGGCATGACCGCCCCGATGATGCGGGCCTACACGACGCTGCTGGTCTCCACCTGTCACCGTCGCGGCGCCTTCGCCATGGGCGGGATGGCGGCCTTCATCCCGAGCCGTCGCGACCCGGAGATCAATGAGAAGGCGTTCGCCAAGGTCCGCGACGACAAGGAGCGAGAGGCAGCCGATGGGTTCGACGGGTCCTGGGTCGCCCACCCCGACCTGGTCGCGGTGTGTGCGGAGGTGTTCGACGCCGTCCTGGGTGACAAGCCAAACCAGCTGGACAAGCAGGTCGACGCAGACGTCACTGCTGAGCAGCTGCTGGATACAGAGTCAGTTCCCGGCTCAATCACCGAGGAGGGGCTGCGCGGCAATGTCGAGGTGGCGCTGCTCTATCTGGAGTCCTGGCTGCGCGGCAACGGTGCCGTCGGCATCCACAACCTGATGGAGGATGCGGCCACCGCCGAGATCTCCCGTTCCCAGGTCTGGCAGTGGCTGCACAACGATGTCGAGCTGGACACCGGCGCCAAGGTCAGCCACGATTTCGTCGACCGGGTGCTGGATGAGGAGGTCGACAAGATCCGCGCAGAAGTCGGTGAGGATGCCTGGCAGCAGGGCAAGTTCGCTGAGGCCCGGGAGCTGTTCGGCACGGTGGCCACCGCGGATCACTTCGAGAACTTCCTGACCGTCCCGGCGTACGAGACGCTGCCATAATGCCGGAGCGGGCCACGAGCCAACCTCAGCCGGGATCGGCTGCCGCGGTCGCGGTGGACCTCAATGCCGACCTCGACCAGCAGCTGGCTGCGGCGGATGCGCAGCTGGCGGCGCTCTATCCGGGCGACCCGACGTCGCGGCAGCCAGTGCATACCGTCTACATCCCAGCAGACCGCTTCGACGCCGACTCCCCGACCAGCTGGGGGATGGCTGCGCTGGAGCTGCTGGACCGCTACGCGCCGGACGCCGGCACCCTGGCCGAGCTCAGCGGACTGGCGCCCAACCAGGTCGGCGAGGTTTATGACCGGGTCGTGGCCAAGCTGTCGAGCGAGCCGATCGAGGACCTGAGAGTCGACTTCGAGGATGGTTTCGGCAACCGTGGCGACGAGGCCGAGGACGAGCAGGTGCAGCGGGTGGTGGCAGCATTCGGCGACCTTGGCCGGCAAGGGAGCAGGCCACCGTTCTTCGGCATCCGGTTCAAGAGTTTCGAGGCACCGACCCGGCATCGTGGGGTGAGTACCCTGGCCGGCCTGGTGGCCGGTCTGGCCGACGGGGGGTCGTTGCCGACGGGCTTCGTGGTGACCCTGCCGAAGGTCACCTCGGTCGACCAGGTGCAGTCCATGACGCATGCCTGTGAGCAGCTGGAGCACCGGCTTGGCCTGGCGCCGGGCAGCCTTCTGTTCGAGATCCAGGTCGAGACCGCCCAGGCCATCCTTGGTGCCGATGGGCTGGCCACCATCGCCCCGATGGTGCATGCCGCCCGGGGCCGGTGCTTCGGCTTGCACTACGGCACCTTCGACTACTCCGCCGGGCTGGGTATTGCCGCGGCCTACCAAAGTCTCGATCACCCGGTGGCTGATCATGCCAAGGCGGTGATGCAGGTGGCTGCCGCCCAGACCGGCGTACGGCTGTCCGATGGGTCCACCAATGTGGTGGGCTTCGATGATGCCGAGCAGGCTCGGCACACCTGGTCACTGCACGCCCGGTTGGTGAGTCGGTCCCTGCAACGGGGTTACTACCAGGGCTGGGACATGCATCCCGGGCATCTGCCCACCAGGTATCTGGCCACCTACGTCTTCTTCCGGTCCGCGATGCCGGACGCAGCCGCCCGGCTGAAGGCGTACGTGAACAAGGTCGAGGGCGGGGTGCTGGATGAGCCGGCGACGGCGAAGATGCTGGCCACCGCACTGCTCCGCGGACTGCACTGCGGGGCGGTGGATGAGGCGGAAGTGGTCGACCGAAGTGGGCTGGACACCGCGGCCCTGACCAGCCTCACCGGCACTGGTCAGCTGCCCGGCTGAGAAGTCACGATG
>JBBSQO010000230.1:0-4568 GCA_038244025.1 Propionibacteriales bacterium | reverse complement strand
TGCGGCCGGACTCTTTGAGCCACCCGTGGCCGGCGGAGAGATCCGCGAAGGCCTTCCCCTCACCTGAGATCAACGATCGCATCGTGGAAACCAGGCAGCGCCGAGCACCCCCATCGCTGAAGAGGTCCACGGCAAGTGTGAGGTAACCCGCCGCGGCGAGCCGATCAGCCTGTCGGCGCATGACGTCATCGAGACCAAAAATCTCGTGAATCATCAGCACCGCTGGGAACGGACCCTCGCCGGCCGGTCGCGCGAGATAGCCGCGCAGCTTTTTCGAGCCGCCGGCGGCGGCGCTGTAGTCATGCAGATCGATGTAGGTCATGCGGATCCCTTACCCGAAGGGGTGATAAATCAGCGGCTCTGTCACACCACAGGTATACCAAGGCGTGCCTGGCAGCCCAGCCCACTGGCACGGATCAGCCAGCCACAGGGCACTCACCACGCAGGCGCATCTGTTGTGTTCGGCAACCCACCACAGGCAAAGTGGCTGAATCAGGGTTTCCAGACCATCAGGATGACGACAACCACAAGCAGCACCGAGACAGCGCCGGAGCTCATCGCGATCCGCGGCCGGACGTTGACTCCGCCACCGGTGGCTGCGTCCGTACCGGCCTGACGCATGGTGGGCACCACCACCAGCAGGCTGATGGCCAGCGCCACCAGATACAGGACCAGCGAGATCCAGATCCATGGCCGACTGATCGGAATACCGGCCATACCCTGCAGACCGAAGCCGAACACCAGCGCGGCTACGGAGGCAAGACTGAAGACAAAGGTGGCCTTGGCCAGGCTCGCCACCTGGGCGCCCTCTCCCGACCGCAGATCCCGCATCCCCACCATCGGCAGGATGGCCATCGGGCCGACCAGGAAGACCGCGGACAGGACGTGCAGGACATTGAGGACCGTTTCCATGGGCTCAGGCTAGCGGCGGCGCCGTTTTGGCTATTCACCGACCTCAGGCGTCGATGAACAACCAAAACGTGCGACCGGAGGTCAGGCGTCCCGCATCGGGATGGCTACGTTCTTGTCCGCCGCAACCTCGATCGCGAGGTCATACCCGGCGTCAACGTGCCGGATGATGCCCATCTGAGGATCGTTGGTCAGCACCCGGTTGATTTTCTCCGCCGCCAGCTCGGTGCCGTCGGCGACGGTCACCTGGCCGGCGTGAATCGACCGGCCGATGCCGACGCCGCCACCGTGGTGGATGGATACCCAGGTAGCCCCGGAGGCGGTATTGACCAGGGCGTTCAGCAGCGGCCAGTCGGCGATGGCATCCGAACCGTCGGCCATCGACTCGGTTTCCCGGTACGGCGAGGCCACCGATCCCCCATCCAGATGATCACGGCCGATCACAATCGGTGCGCTGATCTTGCCGTCGGCGACCAGCTGGTTGAAGACCGCACCGGCCTTGTCCCGTTCGCCGTAGCCGAGCCAGCAGATCCGGGCCGGCAGCCCTTGGAAGGCGATCTTGTCTCTCGCTGCTCGCATCCACTTCTGCAACTTGTCGTTGTCTTTGAACAAATCCATCACTGCCTGGTCGGTGACCGCGATGTCGGCTGGGTCCCCGGACAGAGCGGCCCAGCGGAATGGTCCCTTGCCCTCGCAGAACAACGGGCGGATGTAGGCAGGCACGAAACCGGGGAAGTCGAAGGCACGCCCGTACCCACCCTTGCGGGCCTCGTCGCGGATGGAGTTGCCGTAGTCGAAGACCTCCGAGCCGGCGTCCAGGAAGCCGACCATCGCCTCCACCTGGCGAGCCATCGACTCCTCGGCCCGATCGGTGAACTCCTCCGGTTTCTTCTCGGCGTACTCGTCCCAGTCATCAGGATCGATGCCGGTCGGCAGATAGGACAGCGGGTCATGCGCCGAGGTCTGATCGGTGACGATGTCGATCGGTACGCCGCGCCGGAGCAGCTCCGGATAAACCTCGGCGGCGTTGCCGACAATCCCGATTGACCGCGGGGTCCTAGATTCTCTGGCCGCAAGAGCTTTCACAATTGCGTCATCGAGCGACTCGGCCACCTCATCTAGGTAGCGGGTCTGCACCCGGCGGTCCAGCCGCCACTTCGACACGTCGACGATCAGGCAAACCCCCTCGTTGAGGGCGATGGCCAGCGGCTGGGCACCACCCATCCCGCCGCACCCACCGGTCAGCGTGATGGTCCCGGCCAGGGTGCCGTTGAACCGCTTGTCGGCAATGGCGGCGAAGGTCTCAAAGGTGCCCTGGACGATGCCCTGGGAGCCGATGTAGATCCACGACCCGGCCGTCATCTGGCCATACATGGTCAGCCCTAGCGCCTCCAGCCGGCGGAACTCCGGCCAGGTGGCCCAGTCACCGACTAGGTTGGAGTTGGCTATCAAGACCCGCGGCGCCCACTCGTGGGTCCGCATCACTCCCACCGGGCGACCACTTTGGACCAGCATCGTCTCATCTTCGGCCAGGTTCTTCAGCGTCGCCACCATCGCATCGAAAGACCTCCAGTCCCGGGCGGCCCGACCGGTGCCGCCGTACACCACCAGGTCATCGGGGCGCTCGGCCACGTCCGGGTCGAGGTTGTTCATCAGCATCCGCATCGGGGCCTCGGTCTGCCACGACCTGGCCGTTAGCGTTGTTCCGCGCGGTGCACGCACGGTCCTTGCGCCTTCCATCATCCCACTCCCTCACGTTGGTCACACTGCTTTTTCTGAGCTGGTTGCGGCCGCTAGTGCAGCACTCCCACCGCCTGTTCGGCGGCTCTTCGCGCGCCTCCGCTGACCACGAACTGGCGGGCCGCCTCAATGTCCGGCGCCAGGTAGCGATCCGGGCCGGGGCCCTCGGCGCCGGCGGCCCGCAAGGCCCTGGTCACTGCTGCCGTCCCAGGGGCTGGCGCGAAGTCACGCAGCTCCAGCGCCCTGGCCGCTGTCAGGATCTCGACCGCGATCACCCGGGAGAGACCGTCAATGGACCGGCGCAGCTTGCGGGCGGCACTCCATCCAAAAGAGACATGATCTTCCTGCATCGCACTGCTGGGGATGGAGTCCACACTGGCCGGGACGGCCAGTCGCTTGAGCTCTGAGACGATGGCTGCCTGGGTGTACTGGGCGATCATCTGGCCAGAGTCGACTCCCGGATCGTCGGCCAGGAAGGGATTCAGTCCGTGACTGCGGTACTGGTCGAGGAACCGGTCAGTTCGCCGTTCGCTGATACTGGCCAGATCGGCCACCGCAATGGCGAGGAAGTCCAGCACGTAGCCAATCGGTGCGCCATGGAAGTTACCGTTGGACTCGACCTGGCCGTCCAGGGTGACGACCGGGTTGTCGATGGCGCTGGCCAGCTCCCGCATCGCCACCATCCGGGCATGGGCCATGGTGTCGCGCACCGCGCCATGGACCTGCGGTGAGCAGCGCAGCGAGTAAGCATCCTGTACCTTCGTGCATTGCGGACCCTGATGGCTGGCGACAATGTCTGAGTCGGCCATCAGGTGCCACAGGTTGGCAGCGCTCAGACCTTGACCGACCTGGGGACGCAGGGCCTGCAGATGCGCGGCAAAGACCTTCCGGGTGCCCTGCTGGCCCTCCACACTCATCGCTGCGGCAATGTCGGCCTCGGTGATCAACAGGTCAAGATCAGCCAGGGACAGGCAGAGCATCCCCAGCATCCCGTCGGTGCCGTTGATCAGCGCCAACCCTTCCTTCTCCTTCAGAATTACCGGCACCAGGCCATCGGCGGCGAGCGCGTCCGCGGCCGGCACCAGCTCGCCGTCGGCATTGCGTACCTGCCCTTCCCCCATGGCCGCCAGCGCGCAGTGGGCCAGCGGGGCAAGATCACCGGAGCAGCCCAGCGAACCGAACTCATAGACCACCGGGGTGATCTGGGCATTCAGCATGGCTGCATAGAGCTCTGCGGTCTCCGGCCGCACCCCGGTACGGCCGGTGGCCAGGGTGGACAGCCGCAGCAGCATCAGCCCGCGAACCACCTCGCGCTCCACCTCGGCGCCGGAGCTCGCCGCGTGCGAACGGATCAGGCTGCGCTGCAACTGGTCCCGCATCTCCAGCGGGATGTGCTTGTTGGCCAGCGCGCCGAAACCGGTGGAGACGCCATAGTGCGGCTCGACGTCTGCTGCCAGGCCTTCGATCACCGTACGGCTGGCGGCAATCCCGTCCCTCGCCTCGGCAGACAGCTCGACCGGTGCACCATGGCGGGTGACGGCCACCACCTCGGCCATCGTCAGCGGACCAATCCCCAGGGTAATAGTAGGCCCAATGGTGATCACGGGTGCGGGTCCAGTAACAGATTCCTCAGCCATGTCTACAGTCTCGCAGCCCCGGCAATACCTGGGCCGCAGGCATTCCTCTGGGCCCCGGGAGCCAGGCCCTGCCCACCGTGACTCCAGTTATCAACCTCTTCTGGGGTATCAGCCTAATCTGGGCGCCATGTCGACTGAGCTCGTCCCTTCGGACTCATCCCGATGTCGCGAATAGCCGCCGGGATCTTGTAGTGACTGGGCTAGGCGTACCCATCGGAGTGGTGCTGGCAATCGTGGGTCTGGTCGCCGGGGTCGGCATCACAGCCATCGGGCCGGGCGGGG
>JBBSQO010000229.1:0-4568 GCA_038244025.1 Propionibacteriales bacterium | reverse complement strand
CGCGTCGCTTGGTTGCTCCACGGCAAGAGCCGCGTCGCTTGGTTGCTCCACGGCAAGAGCCGCGTCGCTTGGTTGCTCCACGGCAAGAGCCGCGTCGCTGGTTCCCTCAGCAGCTGGTGCTGCCTCAGTTGCTTCATCTGACTTCTGGGTCTGCTCCGCAGTCGCCTCACCGGCGCCAGCAATGAGCGAAGGGTCTGCCTGCGCAGCCGCTTCCAACGCCCCCAGCACCCGGGCCGCTTGGGACAGCGGTGCAGCAAACAGGGACACGGCGCTTTGCAGCGTGGCCTGCATCCCGCCGGCGAGCTTGGTGAGGAGAACCTCACGTGACTCGAGATCGGCCAGCTTCTGGACCTGCTCGGTGCTGAGAAAGTCTCCATCCAACACCCCACCCTTGATCACCAGAAGTGGATTTGCCTTGGCGAAGTCACGCAGACCCTTCGCAACGGTGACGACGTCACCCTTGATGAAGGCGATTGCTGTTGGGCCGACGAGCAACTCGTCCAGCCCCTCAATGCCCGCCTCGCGAGCAGCAATCGTGGTCAGAGTGTTCTTCGACACGGCGTAGGTAGCTTCATCACCGAGGGAGCGGCGCAGTTGCCGCAGCTCCGTGACGGTGAGTCCACGGTAATCGGTCAGCACAACACCCGCCGATGAGGAAAACTTCTCCTTCAGCTCAGCGACCGCAACTGCCTTGTCGGGCCTCGCCATGGGTCTCCTTCCCACTTCGTTTGGTTGCCGCATTTGGTGGCTAGCGCACCTGAGACCACTTGTCGATAGTGCAAACAAAAGCCCCAGGTGCGCAGGGCAACCCGGGGCGAGAGCGATGCTCTCTATCGGTGTTCACCTACGCGGGCCTCTGTCAGACAGATCTTCCAATCGGGCAGTACCCGATTGACCAGCGGTCTTTGGATAACCAAACCGTACGGCATCGGGCCAACGGAGGCCAAATCGGCCGCGGCTGGCCCGTTGCAGCCGACATCGGCTGACACGGCACAGCTTAGTCCGCGTGCCGGCCACCCACCAAAGGCAAGTCGACGCACCGGCGAGTTCCCGAGAGCACCCCAATTTTTGTCTGAGATCACGAACGTGTAACGTGCTCCGGGCTGCCAGTGGCGGCTCACCAGACAAGGCGGTCGGCGAGCGAGGCATCATGCGCGTGCGCATCCCGCCCCTAACGGACAAGGGGAACCATGATCAAGAGACTCAGGACGCTGATTGGCGCCGCCGCAGGCTTGGCCCTCGCCCTCAGCCTGGTGCCGGGGACAGCGGCCTCGGCAAGTGCCGCCGCCCGCTGCAGCACCAGTACCACCAGCTACACAAAGGTGCATCGTGGCAGCCACGGCAAGAATGCGAAAGCTGCCGAATGCCTGCTCCGCAAGGCCGGTTACCACACCTCGGTCAACGGGTCCTTCTCCGCCAAAGACGCCAAAGCACTGAAGTCCTTCCAGAAGAGAACCCACCTCGGGCAGACCGGCCAGATGGGCAGGTCATCGTGGACTGCGCTGGTAGCCAGAGGCTCTCAGCGGTACCTGAAGACCGGAAGCCGCAACGGTACGGTCAAGCGCCTGCAACGCTCCCTGACCGCCTCGGGTCACCGGGTGCCGGCCACCGGTTACTTCGGCTCAATGACCAAGGCCGCAGTCAAGTCCTTCCAGCGATCGGCCGGGTTGAGGGCGACCGGCACGGCCAACGCATCCACCTGGACCGCGCTACAGGCGGGCGGGAGAGCCAAGCACATGGCTCCGGCAAAGAAGAAGCGACCGGCCAAGAAGGCGACGCACTCGACATCAGCAAAGAAGGCAGCCCAAGCGCTGGCCTTCGCCAAGAAGCAGGTCGGTGACCGCTACCGCTACGGCGGTACGGGACCGAATGCCTGGGACTGTTCGGGCCTCACCCAGGGCGCCTGGAAAGCGGCGGGGGTCAAGCTGCCGCGCACTTCCCAAGGGCAGTACCGGGTCGGCACAAAGGTGTCCAAGTCGAACCTGAAGCGCGGCGACCTGGTCTTCTTCTACTCCGGCATCCGGCACGTGGCCATCTATGCCGGAAACGGCAACGTGATTCACGCCTCCCGGCCGGGCACACCAGTACAGGTGCTCAAGATGAAGTACATGCCGTACCAGGGCGCCCGCCGGCCCGCCTGACAGTTCCCAAGTTCGCGTCACCTCTTTGCAGACCTCTGTCGGCTTTGCAGGGCCTTGAGGCTCTGCAGAGCATGACGGGGGGCTGCAAAGAAGGTATCCGAGGCCTCAGGATATTACAGCAGTCAGCCATCATTGAACCGGGCCAAGATGAGGGCGCCGACGATCGCGAGCAGGAAACCGCTGGCCGCGAGCCACTCCAGCCCGGAATCGACCCTGTCCCCGAGGATCAGCATCCCGATCACCGAGGGGACCACCATCTCGACCACAAAGGTGATGGCCGAGATCGAGGTCACCGCCCCGCGCTGGAGTGCCAGCGCAAAGGCGACGGTACCGATCACGCCGTGCACCAGAATCGCCCAGACCAGTGGGGACACGACCAGGTGCATCCAATGCCCATTCCAGTGCAGGCCACGAGAGGCGACCGCCACCCCGGTGAAGGCGAGACCCGACGACAGCGCCAGCAGCGCCGGGGCGGCGCGGCCCCGTATCCTCAGAGCGGCCAGGCCGAGCACCAGTGGCAGCACCGCACTGGCAAGGATCAGCCACTCGGAAAGGGAAGACAGCTTAGCGGCGCTCTCGGCGCCGGCGCTGATGGTGAGGAAGATCAGTCCCAGGCCCAGGATGGCGAGCGCCAGCCAGTCCCTCGGTTTCAGGTCGGCGCCTCGGCAAGCGGCAATGATGGCCGTTACGCCGATACTCGCGGTCAGGATCGACTGCACGAGATAGAGCGGCAGCTGTTGCAAGGCCACCACATTCGCCAGGAACGCCAGCCCATCAATCCCGACACCCAGGAGGTACGGCAGCTGGACGAAGATTCTTCCCATCCCGGACAGCCGATGGCCGCTGCCGATCTCGGCGGCCCGGCGTGCGCCAACCGACTGGAAGATGGACGCCGTGCCGTAACCGAGGCAAGCCACGATGGCGCTGATCCAGGAGAGGATCAGCACATGAAGATCATTCTGACGCTGGCTTGGCGTTCGGGTCGACCAACAAGCCGGGTCCCATCGTGGTGGAGATGGTGATCTTGCTCAGGTAGCGGCCCTTGGAGCTGTTCGGCTTGAGGCGCTGGACCTCTTCAATGGCAGCGAAGTAGTTCTGCTTCAGCGCCTCGGTGGGGAACGACACCTTGCCGATGATGAAGTGCAGATTGGAGTGCCGGTCGACTCGGAACTCGATCTTGCCGCCCTTGATGTCGCTGACCGCCTTAGCCACATCGATGGTCACGGTACCGGTCTTGGGGTTCGGCATCAGACCGCGCGGCCCGAGAACCCGACCGAGCCTGCCGACCTTGCCCATCAGGTCCGGCGTGGCGACGACTGCATCGAAGCCAAGATATCCGCCGCTGATCTTTTCGACTAGGTCGTCAGAGCCCACCTCATCGGCACCCGCCGCCAGCGCCGCCTCCGCCTTCTCGCCGGTCGCGAAGACGAGGACCCGTGCCGTCTTGCCGGTGCCGTTGGGCAGGTTCACGGTGCCGCGGACCATCTGGTCCGCCTTGCGGGGATCGACACCCAGCCGGACAGCCACGTCGACGGTTTCGTCGAACTTGGCTGACGCCCCGTCCTTGGCCAGAACGAGTGCCTCATCGGGGGCATAGACAAAGTCCCCGTCCCGCTTCTGGGCGGCGGAGTTGTACGACTTGCTGCGCTTCATGACTGGTTTCCTTCATGGTTGGTTTCCCGGCCGCAGAGCGACCGATGGCTGGATCGGACCAGGTGTGGTGACGGGCCGCGCCGGCCCTCCCACGTACTACTTTTGTTGGCTACTGCCTTTGCTGGGTACCATCTGGTTGCTACTATCCCCTGACGGTGACGCCCATCGAACGCGCGGTACCCTCGACGATCCTCATTGCCGCATCGACGTCGTTGGCGTTTAGGTCGGGCAACTTGGTGGTTGCGATCTCGCGGACCTGGTCAGCTGAGATCTTGCCGACCTTGTCCTTGTGCGGCGTCCCGGAGCCCTTCTGCAGACCGGCAGCCTTCTTGATCAGCTCGGCCGCCGGCGGTGTCTTGGTGACGAAGGTGAAGCTGCGGTCTTCGTAAATCGTGATCTCGACCGGGATGACATTGCCGCGCATGGGCTCGGTGGCCGCGTTGTAGGCCTTGCAGAACTCCATGATGTTGACACCGTGCGGCCCGAGTGCGGTACCGACGGGCGGGGCGGGGGTCGCGGAGGCAGCGTTCAAGGCAACCTTGACGAGCGCCGCTACCTTCTTCTTGGGAGGCATAACAGTAAGTCCTTCTAACAGTTGGCCTGACCTTCGCCAGACCATGGGTGTGGGTGGAACGCGTGAACAGGAATCCCAGGTTGCGGGAAGTCCCTAGACCTTCTGAATCTGCGGGAAGGTGAGGTCGACCGGGGTCTCGCGACCCAGGATCTCCACCAGCGCCTTCAGCCGCTGGCTGTTCACGTTGATTTCGGTGATGG
>JBBSQO010000228.1:0-4570 GCA_038244025.1 Propionibacteriales bacterium | reverse complement strand
TGTGTCACTGTGCTGTCCGCCGCGCTGACCACCAGATTAGTGCCTGGCGCGCTCCCGCTAGCCAGGTCAGCCGGGCAGTCTCATCAGCATGATGACGTGCCGATAGTCGGTCAACGACTCACCATCGATGTCGGCCAGACCGGTCAGCAGGCAAGGCTTTCCGGGTGCCGTGAAGGCGACGTTGACGTATGGCGTATCGAGGACGCCAAGCGCATCCAGCAGGTAGGTCGGATTGAAGCCGGCGGCCGTCAGCGACTGTTCGCCACCATCGACCTGGTCAATAGTGGCCTCGATCGCCTCCGAGGCCTGAGCCTGGTCTCCGGTGGCCGCTTCCAGGGTGACCGCCCCATCACCAATCAGCATTCGCAGCGACGTATTGCGCTCGGCCACCAGCGCCACGCGCTTGGCGGCCGCAATGATGTCGGCAGTGCTGACCCGGACATTCATCGCCGCCTGGGTGTTCATGATGTGGCGCACCTTGGGGAACTCACCATCCAGCAGCCGGGTGGTGGTCTGACGCAACCCGCCCACCCCATCACCCTCAAAACCGATCAGCCCTTCACTGGCGGAGGCCACCGACAGGCTGAGGGTGACATGTTCACCGGCCGTCATCGACTTCGCCGTCTCCCCCAGTACCTTGGCCGGTACTAGGGCCGCACCGGTTGCCTGGGTGGCGGCAGGAGTCCAGCTGAGCTCCTTCAGCGCCATCCGGTACCGGTCGGTGGCCAACAGCGACAAGGTGTCGCCCTCGATCTCCAGTCGGACACCGGTGAAAACCGGCAGCAGCTCATCGCGGCCGGCCGCGACCACCACCTGGGCCACCGCCTGGGCGAACTCCCGGCTGGCCACCGTACCGGTGGCTTCAGGCATCCGCGGCAATGCCGGATAGTCCGCGACCGGAAGGGTCTGAAGGGTGAAGCGGGCGCTGCCGCAGATCAGCTCCATCCGGGAGTCATCGGAGCTGATGTCCACCGGCTTGGTCGGCAGTGAGCGGGAGATGTCAGCCAGTAGCCGACCGGAGATGAGTGCCTCGCCCTCGTCGCTGACCTGGGCCCGGACGTTGATCTGGGCCGACGTCTCATAGTCAAAGCTGGACAGGGTGACGCCGACGGCATCGGCTCGAATCAGCAGTCCGGCCAGGATGGGCACGCTCGGTCGGGTCGGCAGGCTGCGGGCAGCCCACTGTACGGCCTCGGCCAGTACGTCACGCTCGAGTCGAATCTTCACACTGCCTCCTGCAGTAGCACGGCCGGCACCTCAGACAGCGCGGCGACCCGCACAATCGAAGCCGCATCATGGCAAACACGCACAATCAGACCTCATGCAATCCCGGCAAACTTGACGCATCCCGGCAAACCTGATGCATCCGGCTGCTCGGACGTTCCCCGATCATAGCGACGACCCGAGGACGGCAAGAAGGCGGCAGCAAAGTAGACCCGCCAACTGGAGCTAACCGGAGTTCGGCGAGAGCACTGCTGCCGCACGGAACAAGGGTCGGGTTGACCCGCATCGGGGTGGCCTTCATCAGCCGGACGGTTGCAGTTACCCACAAGGCAGTGCCGTTGTGACTTTGAGGCCCTGAGAGATAACTAGATAGTGGTCGTAGTCATAGGTGCTGTGGAAACTGTGGGCAAGTCCCATCCCGCCTAGCCAGCACCGGGTTAGCCGGATGCTCGTGCTGTGGAGTACGGAAAACTACACGGGGAGGATTTCGGGATAACCTGACACCGGCCGCTGGGTTTCCTGATGCCATCCCCAAGCGCGCTGGTTCAGCTTTCCATCTGACCACATGGTTATCCACAGACTGTGTGGATTGGCGTCGGGTAGCTTGGCCGGTGGTAATGAGCCGGCTCTGATGGGGTACGAACAGGCAGCAGGGGGAAGCAGAAGGGGCCGGACACTCAGCGTTGGGCGGCCTGCTGTTTGATCCGGTTGGTCAGCTCGGTGACCTGGTTGAAGACGCTGCGCCGCTCCGACAGCAGGGCTCTGATCTTGCGATCGGCATGCATCACGGTGGTGTGGTCGCGGCCACCGAACTGCTGACCGATCTTTGGCAGCGACAAATCGGTCAACTCGCGGCACAGGTACATCGCGATCTGCCGAGAGGTGGCCAGCACATGTGTCCGGCTCTGGCTGCACAGGTCGTCAATGGTCAACCCGAAATAGGCGGCCGTCTGAGCCATGATCAGGGCCGAGGTGATTTGTGCCTCCCCATCTTCGGGGATCAGGTCCCTGAGCACGATCTGGGCGAGTCCCATGTCCACGTGCTGCCGGTTCAGGCTGGCGAAGGCGGTGACCCGGATCAGCGCCCCCTCGAGCTCGCGGATGTTGGTCTGGATCTTGCTGGCGATGAACTCGAGGACGTCCGGACTTGCGGTGAGGCGCTCCTGGGCGGCCTTCTTCCGCAGGATAGCGATCCGGGTCTCCAGGTCGGGTGGCTGGACATCGGTGATCAGGCCCATCTCAAACCGGCTGCGCAGCCGGGGCTCCAAGGCTTCCAGCGACTTGGGCGGACGATCGGACGTCATCACGATTTGCTTGTCGGCGTTGTGCAAGGTGTTGAAGGTGTGGAAGAACTCTTCCTGGGTTTGAATCTTGGCTTCCAGGAACTGGATGTCATCGATCAGCAGCACATCGACATCGCGGTAACGGCGCCGGAACTGAGCCGTCTTGTTTTCCGAGATCGCGTTGATGAAGTCGTTGGTCAGCTCTTCGGTGGAGACATAGCGCACCCGTACCCGATCGAAGTAGTTGCGCACGTAATGACCCAGGGCATGCAGCAGATGGGTCTTGCCGAGCCCGGAGTCACCGTAGATCATCAACGGGTTGTACGACTTGCCTGGTGCCTCCGCCACCGCGACGGCGGCCGCATGGGCAAACCGGTTGGAGGAACCGATCACGAAGTTCTCGAAGGAATACTTCGGATTCAGCCGGCTATCGGTGTCCCGACGCGGGGCGGCCGAACCACCTCCCGGATGCGGCACGAAGGAGGAGTCGGCCGAATAGTCGAACACCCGATCCGAGCGGTGGCCGCTCTGGTACCGGTCCCGGGCGGAACCCTCCCCCGGCTGGCCAAAGGGCCGGGACGCGACTTCGGCGCCCGCGGATGGCCGGTCATCGTCTGACGCTGCATCCGCGCTGTTCGGGGACTTCTCACTGGAGGTGTCCATGGCATTCGGGTCGACGATATTCGGGTCGACCGTGACCGCCAGCCGGGTCGGCCGGTCGAAGAAGTCGGAGAGGACAGACTCGACATCGGTCCGGAGCTTGGTTTCCAGCCGGTCGCGGGTGAAATCGTTGGCAACGGCGACCATCAGCGTGTTCTCATGCAGGGTCAGCGGCTGGGTGCTGCGGAGCCAGCCCTTCCGCTCGGACGGAGCCTGGTCCAGGACGTGCTGCCAGGCAGCGTTGACCCGATCTGCCAGTTCGGAGGCCGCGTTGGCCGGTGAATTTTCAGTCACTCTTTCTCCGCGCTGGATGGCTCTTGCCCGACCAGACGGGCTGGACAGGAATCACTGTAGTGATCCACAAGTTTATCCACAGCCTGTGGGTGGATGCCTGCACGCGATTCCTCGCGAGGGACGACCGGAGGTTTCGTGAAAACTAGGTGACCGTGACGCTAACAACATGGCGCGATGGTTGGCAAGCCACGACGAAAGATTCTCGCAATTCACCGGCGTGTCGCCTAGACGAAGGCAACTGTAGCGGTGTTTGCTCCTCGGCGCAGCCCCAGTGGGTGGCTGCCGGCAGGGCTGCTGCCGGCAGCTGCAGAGTGTCGAGCGCAATCAGTCCAGCGCAGGCGGCCGGAGAAGGGGACCAAGAGCTGGGTCACCGTCAAAGAAGGTACGGATTGGGCCCGGCGGCGTGCTGGCGGTCTCGAAGCGGACCGTGACACGTCCGATCCCGGAGCCCCAGACCCAGCCAGGTCCGTAGCTGGTGTGGAGGACATCCATCCCCGGCGACCATCCTCGATTGCGGGTGAACTTATCCAGGTCACTGTCGGCCAGCAGGACGGCCGGGTCAGGGTGCTCGGCATCCTCGGAATCGGTGAACAGATCCTCCTGAATCCAGTCGGCCAGCCCACTGACCCCAACCCCGAGCAGCCGCACCCCACCGACGGTATCCACCTCGTCCAGCAACGCCCGTGCGGCGCGGGCCACCACGCGGACGTCGTCGGTGGGGCCGGGCAGCGTGGTGCAGCGGGTGCGGGTGGAGAAGTCGTGCAGCCGAACCTTAAGAGTGATCGTGCGGCCGGACAGATGCGCGGCGCGGAGACGCTTCGTCACCTTGTGGGCCTGGTGGTCCACCAGACCCACAAGGAGGTGCCGGTCCACCAGGTCCACCTCGTAGGTGCCCTCGACACTGATGGACTTGGTCTCGCGTTCCGACTGGACCGGCCGGACATCAAGGGCTCGGGCCAGCCGATAAAGCGCCTTGCCATGGGCTTGTCCGGTCAGCTGGATGAGTTCCTCCTCGGTGAGCTGCTCCAGGTCGGCAACCGTGTCGACCCCGAGCGGCCTGAGGCGGCTGGCAGTGGCCGGGCCGAGGCCGGGGATGACATGCACCTTCA
>JBBSQO010000227.1:0-4577 GCA_038244025.1 Propionibacteriales bacterium | reverse complement strand
GCGGGCACGGCGAAATCCGGGAACAGCGCATCGATATCGGGCAAGCTAGCCATGGGAGGCCCAGAATAGTCCCCGGCACTGACAGCTGGTCAGCGACAACAATGCCGAACTGTCCTCGGATAGGCCTGCGGCGATGGCATACATTTGAAGCATGTGGGTTCGCCGGATTCCGATCGCCAAGATCGCCAAACGTACAGTGCTGGCGGCCGTTTCCGTACAGGCCGTCACCATCGGCGCCCTGATAGTGGTCGATCATCGGCGGAAGAAGAACCGGGCTCCGGCCGCTTTCCCCCGAGTGGCACCGCGGTCGGTCACGGCCGGCGGCTCGGAGGTGACCGTCTACACCTATGGCGAGGATCTCTACAACGACATGCTGGGCGCCATCCGGCAGGCCCGGCAGCGGATTTTCCTCGAGACGTTCATCTGGAAGTCGGACCCCATCGGCCAGTCCTTCAAGGATGCGCTGATCGAGGCTGCTGACCGCGGTGTCGATGTCTATGTCGCCTTTGACGAGTTCGCCAACCTGGTGGTGCCAAGGGGTTTCTTTCATTTCCCGGCTAACATCCACGTGCTGCGTCATCCGCTGCTCGGTGGTGGCATCAAGTTTCTGCATCCGCGCTACAGCGGTCGCGATCACCGCAAGTTGCTGGTCATCGATCATGACGCGGCCTTCGTCGGCGGCTACAACATCGGCTCGCTCTATGCCACCGACTGGCGCGACACCCACGCCCGGATGACCGGCGACATCGTCCTCGACATCGAGAATGCCTTCATCGACTACTGGAACCTGTCCAGCAACAAGGCCCGGCCGGCACTGCCGGACTCCGGATCCCGCAGCTGGCAGACCAATATCCGGGTCCATCGCAACGTGCCACGAAACTTCGTCTATCCCATTCGCGGGATGTACCTGGAAGCCATCGACCGGGCGTCGCACCATATCTCTTTGACGCATGCCTATTTGATCCCCGACGATGACATGCTGCGTGCCCTGATCAGCGCAGCCCGGCGCGGGGTTGATGTGCGGATCATTGTGCCGGCTGAGTCCAACCATATCCTGGCCGACTGGATGTCGCGCGGTTACTACGGCCAGTTGCTGCGGGGCGGCGTCCGGCTCTTTCTGTTCCAGGGTGCGATGGTGCATGCCAAGACGGCGACCATCGACGGGCAGTGGTCCACCATCGGGACGGCGAACATCGACCGGCTCAGCCTGTCGGGCAACTATGAGATCAACATGGAGATCTTCGACCGCGACGTGGCCCATCAGATGGAGGAGATCTTCGCCAGCGACTCGGGCAACTCGGTCGAGCTCACCTGTGCCCGCTGGCAGCAACGCCCGCTGATGGCGAAGTTCTCCGAGACCGTACTGGCTCCGCTGCGACCACTGGGCTAAAGCTGCTGAGCCGTCACAAAGGTCCCCGCGACACGCCGGATGGATGGGGACTCTTGTGACGGGTCGACCAGGTTTTTGCTCAAAGTTTTCGCTGGACCAATGCTGGAGGAGGGGAAGCTACCACAGCACGGAGATGGCCGCGTTGGCGAAGGTCAAGATCAGCAGCAGGCCCCAAAGCCCCCGGGGGATGGACTCGTACTTCCGGTTCACCACGACCAGCAATGTGATGATCACCGTGATGACCAGCTTGATGCCGAGCTTGACCTGCGGGACCGGCCCGTCACCCACCTCAAGCAGGACCAGCAGCGCGATCCCGCTCATCAGCTCGATCAGCGCGCCCTGCAGCATCGCCGCGTTCACTTCCGGCACCTGGGTCGACAGCTGGACCAAGCAGCCACCGAGCAATGCGGCGAAACCGACCAAATGCAACAGCAGCACCAGGTGACGGGCTATTTCCATGGGCGGAAACCTAGCAGCCCGGCAACCGGATACCGCTGGCCGAGGGCTAGGGGCCGTCTCACGAAAATGGCGCCTGGATCTGAATCTGAAAACTTGACGTCAGTCAGCCAGCGGCCGAGCGCCCCAGGCTGGGCTGGACATTGCCGATGCGACTGATGTCAACTTTCCAGAGTCTTACCTGGACAAGCACCAGGACGACACGCGCAGGCAGAAATGCGACCAAACGTGTCAATCTCCACCGAGTTAGGTAGATTAACGGCATGGGATTTATTGGATACATAATCATCGGACTCATTGCCGGCGCGATCGCTAGGGCCATCCTGCCCGGCAACCAAGCGGGTGGCTGGGTCAGCACCCTCATCCTCGGCGTGATTGGCGCGCTTCTCGGTGGCTGGCTCGGCGGCCTGATCACCGGTAAGGGATTCGACCACTTCTTTTCCCTCTACACCTGGATCGCCTCCATCATCGGCGCCCTCATCGTGCTCGTCATCTGGGGCTTCATCAGGGGCCGGGGGGCAACCGACCGGGCAGCCTGACCGCTCGGGCAGTCACTGCCCCTGCACCACCCCTCGGGCACTCCCTGCCCCTGCACCAACACCATGATGGCCTGTCCTGATCATTCAGGACAGGCCATCGCCAGGTTGACTCACTGGCCGTGGTGCTGTGGCTGCCGGCTCAGACCAGTCGCCGATCAGTCGCCCAGCGGGTCAGCTGATGCCGGTTGGACAGCTGCAGCTTGCGCAACACGCTGCTGACATGCGTCTCGACCGTCTTGATCGAGATGAACAGCTCCTTGGCCACCTCCTTGTACGCGTACCCGCGGGCAATCAGCCGCATCACCTCACGCTCACGTTGAGACAACCGGTCCAGGTCCTCGTCCACGGCAGCGATGTCGATCGCGCCAGAGAACGCGTCCAGCACGAAGCCGGCCAGCCGCGGCGAGAAGACGGCGTCCCCTTCGGCCACCCGGCGGATCGCCGCAAACAGCTCGTCGCCGCTGATCGACTTGGTCACATAACCGCGCGCGCCGGCCCGGATCACCCCGATCACATCCTCGGCGGCATCAGACACCGACAGGGCCAGGAACCTGCGCGCCGGATCACGGGCCAGCACCTGCTTCAGCACCTCGACTCCGCCGCCGCCGGGCAGATGGACGTCCAGCAACACCACGTCCGGCTGGGTAGCGGTAATGGTGGCCACGGCGGACTCGACATCCGAGCCCTCGCCGACCACCTTGACCCGGCCGCCGATTTCAGTCTTCACCCCGGTACGGAACATGGCATGGTCGTCCACCACCACCACCCGCAGCGGGGCAGCGGGCCGCAGCGGCGGTGCCTGCCCGGCGGCCACGGGCCCAGGTTGGGCAGGATGCACGTTGTCAGTCATCTCTTCATCTCCAGTCGTACTTCAGTGCCGTCCTCGGGACCGGTCCGGATTAGCGCCGTCCCACCATGCCGCTCCATCCGGTCGATGATGCTGCCGCGCACCCCCATCCGATCCGCTGCTACCCCGTCAAGATCAAAGCCAGCTCCCCGGTCCCGGACGAAAACCCGTACCAGCCCATCGTCCACCTCGGTGTAGACGTCTATCCTGGCAGCACCGGAATGCTTAGCCGCGTTGACCATGGCTTCCCGAGCTGCCTTGACCAGTGCTGCCAGCGCCGGGCTCATCTCCGCATCACCGACAAAGACGACCTCGATCGGGACGCCACGCTCATCCTCCACCTCGGCAGCCGCCTCGGTTAGCGCAGCCTTGACCGTGGCGGCGGCGAGCTCGTCACCGTACAGCCAGCCACGTAGTTCCCGCTCTTGTCGGCGGGCGAGGGTCTGGACGGCCTTCGGGTCCGCCGACTGACGCTGGATCAGCGCCAGCGTCTGCAGCACGGAATCGTGCAGATGGGCTGCCATGTCCGCCCGCGCGTCTGCCCGGACCTTCTCATTGCGAGCCTGTTGCAGCGCATCCCGGGAGCGGTAGACCCACGGCGCCACCACGATCGCCACCCCGGCCAGGGCCAGGGTTGTCATGGCCAGTACCTCCGGCAGCTGCGCCAGGTCGCCGCGGGAGGCAAACACCAGCCCGACAGCGGCGCCGACCAATCCCAGCCCGAGCACCATTCGGACAATGGCCGGCCAGCCGCCGCTGGCCACGAAGGGAGCCAGCCATACCTTTCCGCCGGCTTCGGCACGCCACCGGCGCTGCGCCGACGAGTCCGCCTGCCGCCAGACCAGGGCCGCCCCGGCGCAGGCAAAGGCCACCGGCCAGAACAGTTGCTGGGAGACACCGAGCCCGCTGAGCTGGACGATCCAGGTGATGCCCACCGCGAGAACGCCAAGGGCAACCAGCGCGCCCAGGTCAATACCTCGGCGGCGTGCCCGGGCCTCGGTACGCAGGCCCGAGCGGCTGGCCGACTCCAGCCCAGGAGCGACCTGTAGTCGCTCCGGCGGCATCGCTAGCCACAGCACCCCGTACGCAAGGGCGCCGATGAACTGGGTGATCATCAAAGCCACGAACCCTATCCGGATCACCATCACCGGCAGCCCGAGGTGGCGGGCAAGACCGGTACAGACACCACCCAGCCAGGCCCCATCGGCAATCCGGGCAGCGCGGCGGGGAGCAGGAACCTGATCGAGCGTCGACGGCGTCGGCGGCGCCGGCGCCGCCGCGACGGCCGGGGGGGGGGCAGCCGACGACGAGGCAGCCGGCTGCGGGCGCCGACCGGCGCGCGGGG
>JBBSQO010000226.1:0-4579 GCA_038244025.1 Propionibacteriales bacterium | reverse complement strand
ACCCCGTCTATGGCGCCCGTCCGCTGCGCCGGCTGGTGCAGAACACCATCGAAGACCAGCTGGCCCGCCGGGTGCTGGCCGGGGAGATCCTGGAGGGCGATACCGTGAAGTTTGACATCGATCCCGACTCCGACGGGCTGCGGATCGTCCCCTCGGACGGCGGGCCAGCTGCGACGTCGGACCGGCCAGACGCGGCGTCCAGCAGGTCAGTTGC
The DNA here is from genome assembly GCA_038244025.1 of Propionibacteriales bacterium. Classification (GTDB taxonomy): domain Bacteria; phylum Actinomycetota; class Actinomycetes; order Propionibacteriales; family Propionibacteriaceae; genus Microlunatus. The sequence continues at coordinate 4,365 of JBBSQO010000226.1, read as the reverse complement.
GGCTTCCGGCGAGCAGGATGCGGCTTCCGCCGGCCAGCAGGAGGGGAAGTCCAGCCAGCATGAGGGGAAGTCGGCCATCCCGGCCGAGACCGCCCGTACCGACGACCTGGCGGGCTAGCTGCGCGCGTGCCCGTGGCCCTCACCCATCTGCCGACCCGTCACATTCTCACCACTTTGTGCGGCGTGTCGGTGAAGAAGTGACGGGTCGGCGCCGTGCTGGGACGCATGACTGAGGAGATGCCGCTGGTGGTCGCCGATCCGTCCCGGCCGGGATCGTTCATGGTGCGGGTCGGGGAGACCGACCAGTCCTACGTCGATCTTGATGATCCGACCCACCTCGAGTTCGACTATGTGCAGCGGATGGCCGATGTGCTGGACGCGCAGGCGCCGGTTGGCCAGCGGCTGCGGGTGATTCATGTTGGCGGTGCGGGGATGACCCTGGCCCGCTATCTCGTCGCTACCCGGCCGTCATCACCTCAGATTGTGCTTGAGCCAAACGAACAGCTGACAGGTGAGGTGCGGAAGTTGTTGCCGCTGCCAAGTCAGAGCGGCATCAAGGTGCGGCCGGTTGATGGACGCTCCGGGATTGCTGCGATGCGCCACGACTATGCCGACGTGGTGATCGTCGACGCGTTCGTCGGTGCCCAGGTGCCGGCCGAGCTGACCACGGTCGAGTTCCTCACCGATGTGCACCGGGTCCTGGTGGACAAGGGCACGGTCATGATCAATACCACCGACCGCGGCCCGTTCGACTACGGCCGCCGCTGCGCAGCCGCGGCCCGATCCGTCTTCTCCGACGTGCTGTTCAGCGCCGAGCCGGCCACCCTGAAAGGTCGCCGGTTCGGCAACGTGCTGATCGTTGCCGCCAAGGCGGAGCTGCCCTACCTCTCCCTGGCCCGGACCGCCGCCAGCTCTGCCTTCCCCTACCGGCTGGTCCGCGGTGAGCACCTCACCCAGCTGATCTCCGGCGCCGCCCCGTTCACCGACACCGACTCGGCCATGTCCCCGCCTCCGCCCGGCGGCAAGGCCTTCTTCCGCTGATGAGCGACAACGAGACGACCGGAGGACTGACTCTCCTGGTGCGCAGAACGGAGTGGGGCGCAGACCACGGATCATCGTGAGGTGGATGGGTCTGGCGGGAGCCCCCGCGGCGAGCGATGTAAGGGATGAGCGCGGATGGCTGCCGAGCAATGTTCGGGTCGTGGGTCAGCGACCACAACGCGGCAAACAGCAGGTCAGGACTGGAGGAAGGCGAGCACGGCCATCACCCGGCGGTTGTTGTCATCTGAGGGCGGCAGGTTGAGCTTGGTGAAAATGTTGGCGATGTGCTTCCCGACCGCCTTCTCGGTGATCACCATGGCAGCGGCGATGGCGGCGTTCGACCGGCCGGTGGCCATGTGTTCCAGCACCTCGCGCTCCCGCGGGGTCAGCGGTGAGAGCGGTGCCACCTGGCGGCGGAGCAGCTGGCTGACTACCTCGGGGTCCATCACCGTACCCCCGCCGGCGACCTGGCGGACGGCGTCAATGAACTGGCGCACGTTGCTCACCCGGTCCTTCAGCAGGTAGCCGATGGCGCCCTGCTCGGAGGCCAGCAGCTCGCGGGCATACAGCTGCTCGACGTACTGGGAGAGCACCAGGACCGGGAAGCCGGGCCGCTTCTTGCGCGCCTGAACGGCGGCCCGCAGCCCCTCGTCGGTGCCGGTCGGCGGCATCCGTACGTCGAGGATGGCGACGTCGAGGTCGGCGCGTTCCAGGGCGCGGAGCAGGGAGGGTTCGTCCCCGACGGCCTCCACCACCTGGATGTCGTTGGCCTCCAGCAGGCGGGTTATTCCTGCCCGGAGGAGGGTGTGGTCTTCGGCGACAAGGGCTCGCAAGGCATCTCCATGGTGAGCAGGGTGGGGCCACCAGCCGGGCTGGTCACTTTCAGTGTGCCATCGAACGCCGCGAGCCGACGCACCAGACCACGCAGGCCGGAACCTTTGCTCATCCGGGCCCCACCCACCCCGTCGTCGCTGATGGTGACGGTCAGCAGCCGGCCCGCCAGCGCGATCCGGATGCCCGCATGACCGGCACGGGCATGCTTGACAATATTCGCCAGCCCCTCGGAGACGACGAAGTAAGCACAGGCCTCCACCGGCGCGGTGAGCCGGATCTCTTCGTCGTCGCCAAAGCCCTGGGCCGAGACATGGGAGGAGATGGGCGTCTCAAGGGCGAGAGCGCGGACGGCACCCAGCAGCCCACGATCGGCCAGCACCGGCGGGTGAATGCCGCGGACGAGGTTGCGCAGCTCCTGCAGCGTGCCAGAGGTGGCAGCTGCTGCTTCGGCCACCAGCTCTCGGGCCTTGGCGGGGTTGCTGTCCATCAGCTCGTCGGCCAGCCCCAGGCTCATCCCCAGCGATACCAGCCGTACCTGGACGCCATCGTGCAGATCCCGCTCGATCCGGCGAATCTCGGCAGCAGCGCTATCGACCGTGTCCGCCCGGCTGGCGGCCAGGCCGGCGACTCGGCCGGTCAGGATGGCAGCCTTGGAGGGTCCTAGGAGCTGTTCGGTGAGGGTGGCCCAGGATTGGAGCAGCGATGGCGTCCACCGCCACCAGAGCCCGAACAAGAGCCCGGCTACCGGCCACAGCCAGAAGCCCTCCACCCAGTTGCGGAGGTGAAAGATCCCGAACGCCGTGGTGAAGAGACCCGGTGGCGTGACATAGATCAGGAACGGAAAGATCAGATAGAAGACGGTGCCGAGCAGCAGGATGCCCGGCAACACCAACAACGCGAAACCGGCCGTGCAGTTGACCAGGATCCATAGCATGTCCCGCCAGGTGGCGCCATCGGTGACGATCCAGCGCACCCTGGCAAACCAGCCGCCGGCGGGGATGACCTGGTATGGCCGGACAATCGGCCGGTCCAGCACCCGGGCCGCCCAATACCGGTAGAAGTTGAGGAGGTGCCGCCCGAGCCAGACGGAGGCCAGTAGCATCGGGACGCCGAGCCAAATCACCATCAGCGGCAGCGAGACGAGGGTCAGGACCAGCGGCACCAGCCCGAACATGGTGACGAGCATCGCCACGAAGGCCAGCAGCGTGAGCTTCAGCCGATCCGTCACCGGTGCATTCTCCGTTCCGGCCCAGACGCCGACAGGGGTGCTAGCACCCGGGTAGTTGGGGTTCCGGCCCCACTGTGCGCAGGGCGAATTCGGGCAAGGCTTGATTCATGACCACCACACAACTATCCCCGGCTACCCAATCCGCTGGTACGAGGGCCGCTGGCACGAGATCGGCTGGTAAGGGATCCACTGCGAAGCGCAGCCATGCCCCCAGCGAGTTCAAGCCGCTGGTCCAGCGTATCCGGGCCAGCGGGCTGCTGGAGCGGAGGATGGACTATTACGTCATCTTTGGGATCATCATCCTCAGCGCCCTCGCGCTGACCGTCGGCGCCGTGTTTCTGCTCTCCCACAGCTGGTGGGCTGTGCTGTTGGCCCCGGTGGCCGCACTGCTATCGGCGCAGATCAGCTTTCTCGGCCATGACGCCGGCCACCAGCAGATCTCCTCCTCACACCGGGTGAACCGCTGGATCGGCCTAGTAGCCGCCAATGTGCTCACCGGCGTGAGTTATGGCTGGTGGCAGGACAAGCACCTACGTCACCATGCCAGCCCCAATCACGAAGGTCTGGACCCTGACGTGGGTGAGGGTGTGATCAGCTGGAGCGAGCGTCAGCAGGAGAAGAAGACCGGGTTTGCCCGTTGGCTTTCCCGCCACCAGGCAGAGTTCTTCTTCCCGCTGCTGACCTTCGAGGGCTGGAACCTGAAGATGGCGGGGCTGCGGGCGCTGCGGGAGCGCCCCAGGGGTGCACAGATCTTTGAGGCTGGACTGCTGGTGGTGCATTATGCGGTCTACTTCGGCTTCCTGTTCTGGGCACTGTCGCCGCTGCAGGCCGTCGTCTTCATCCTGATTCACCAGGCGCTGTACGGCTTGCTGCTCGGCAGCTCGTTCGCCCCGAACCACAAGGGGATGGAGATGCCCGAGGCGGGTTCGCGGATGGATCATCTGCGCAAGCAGGTGCTGACCGCGCGCAACATCACCGGAACCCCACTGGTCGACTTTATGCTCGGCGGGCTCAACTACCAGATCGAGCACCATCTCTTCCCGAGCCTGCCACGGCCCAACCTGAAGCTCGCCCAGCCGATCATCCGCGACTACTGCGCCGAGATCAACCTGTCCTATCGTGAGTGCGGTGTGGTGGAGTCGTACGGCGAATGCCTGTCCTATCTGCGGAAGGTCGGTCACAGTACGGACCGGTAGCCCGCTTCAAACCCCTGCCGACCCGTCACAAAAGTACCCACGACACGCCGCGTCGTGGGTACTTTT
>JBBSQO010000225.1:0-4586 GCA_038244025.1 Propionibacteriales bacterium | reverse complement strand
AGCGCGATCTTCTCCAGTTCCTGGGCGATCTCCAGAAGTGGGTTGACGCCGGTGACCGCAAAGACGTCGTCGCAGGACTTCTTGATGATCTGGGCTCGCGGGTCGTAGTTCTTGTAGACCCGGTGGCCGAAGCCCATCAGCTTTTCCTTGCCGGCCTTGACGCCATCGATGAACTCGCCAACCTTGTCCTTGCTGCCAATCCGGCGCAGCATCTTGAGCACCGCTTCATTGGCGCCGCCGTGCAGCGGGCCATACAGCGCACCTACGCCGGCGGCAACTGCCGAGTACGGGTCCACCTGGGAGGAACCAACCGCACGGACCGCGTTCGCGGAGCAGTTCTGCTCATGGTCGGCATGCAGGATGAAGAGCACGTCGAGTGCCTTGACGATGCGCTCGTCGGCCTGGTACTTGGGCTCACTCATCTTGAACAACATGGCCAGGAAGTTCTCCACATAGGACAAGTCGTTGTCCGGGTAGACGAACGGCTTGCCCTGGCCATGGCGATACGCCCAGGCGCCCATGGTCGGCATCTTGGCGACCATCCGGGTGATCTGCAACTGCCGGTTCTCCGGATCTTGGTAGTCCTTGGCGTCCGGATAGAAGGTGGACATGGCGCTCACCGACGCCATCAGCATGCCCATCGGATGTGCGTCGTAGCGGAAGCCGTACATGAACCGCTTGACGTTCTCATGCAGAAAGGTGTGATAGGTGACGTCGTGGGTCCATTGGTCCAGCTCATCCGACGTGGGCAGTTTCCCGTTCAGCAGCAGGTAGGCCACCTCGAGGTAGGTCGACGACTCGGCCAGCTGCTCGATCGGATAGCCCCGGTACTCAAGGATACCGGCCTCCCCGTCGATGTAGGTGACGGCGCTGCGGCAAGAGGCGGTGTTCACGAAGCCGGGATCATAGGTGGCGAGCCCTGGCTGGCCATCGACGGCGACCTGCTTCAAATCGGCGGCACGAATGGTTCCATCGGTGATCGCGATGTCATAATCGCGCCCGGTACGGTTGTCGCGAATGCTGAGGGTCTCTTTGTTGGAGCTATCGGTCATGACCTCAACGTACGCGTCCACGGCTCAGTCGGCCACCCGGCACCTATAATTCCCGGCTACCAGGGAGGTACGGTCTCGGGCCGTCCGGCCGCAGCATCGGTGCGTTTTGACCCGACGTGCCCCGCACAGGTAATCTGGATCGCTGTTGCGCTCCCGCATGCCTGGTCAGGTGGCGGCGCACTCGATATTCTGTCAGTCACTCATGGAAGATGGTCAACGAGCGTGCCTACCCACCTCGAGCCGCGCTCCGCGCGGACGTACAGCCCGAAGCCTGGCGACATCACCAGGAATTGGCATCTGATTGATGCCGAAGACGTCGTTCTGGGACGGCTCGCTGTTGCTGCCGCGACCTTGCTCCGCGGCAAGCACAAGGCCACGTATGCCCCGCACGTCGACGGTGGCGACTTCGTGGTGATCGTCAATGCATCCAAGATCGCCCTGACTGGTCAGAAGCGCACCGACAAGTTGGCCTACCGTCACTCGGGCCGACCGGGTGGTCTCAAGTCTGTTCCGTACGGTGAGTTGCTCGACCGTGACCCGCGGGAGGCCGTTGAGCGTGCCGTCTGGGGCATGTTGCCGAAGAACCGGCTGAGCCGGCAGCTCCTCGGCAAGCTCAAGGTTTATGCCGGACCGGAGCATCCACACGCGGCGCAGAAGCCCTCTCGGTTCGAGATCACCCAGGTTGCCCAGTGATGGTTGCCCGTCACGCCCCGATCGACCACGGACCCATTCAACCGCGGACCCATAACCAAGGGTCAACCCCTAACCAAGGATCAACCCGTGTCTGAAACCCCCCTGCCCCAAGCTGCCGCACCCGAGACCGCTACCGATGAGGTCGCTTCCGAAGGGGCTGTAGCAGCCTCCTTCACCGAAGGTGACAAGGAGATTGCCTACCGTTCCGAGGCCGCCGGCCACGGACAGGCGGCTCCGACCGGCCGACCCGCCGTGGTGGCCCCGGCTGGTGCCACTGGTCGTCGCAAGGAAGCCATTGCCCGCGTCCGGATCCTGCCGGGCAGCGGCCAGTGGACGATCAACGGCCGCACCCTGGAGGGCTACTTTCCCAACAAGGTGCACCAGCAGATTGCCTCCGAGCCGTTCTCGACGGCCGCGGTCGACGGGTCCTATGACGTGCTTGCCCGCATTCACGGCGGCGGAGTCAGCGGCCAGGCCGGCGCCCTGCGCCTTGGCGTGGCTCGCGCACTCAACGCCGTTGACGAGGAGGCCAGCCGTCCGGCCCTCAAGAAGGCCGGCATGCTGACCCGGGACGCGCGGATCAAGGAACGCAAGAAGGCGGGCCTGAAGAAGGCCCGAAAGGCTCCCCAGTACAGCAAGCGCTGACTAGCCTCCGCAGTATGGGTCGTCTCTTTGGTACCGATGGTGTCCGTGGTCGGGCTAATGTCGACCTGACGGCGGAGCTGGCCCTCGACCTTTCGGTGGCCGCCGCCCATGTGCTCGGCGAGTTCGGCGCCTTCAACGACCGGCAGCCCACCGCCCTGGTCGGACGCGACCCACGCGCTTCGGGAGAGTTCTTAGAAGCCGCGGTGGTGGCCGGTCTCGCCAGTGCCGGTGTCAACGTGGTCCGCGTCGGGGTGCTGCCCACTCCGGGCCTGGCCTATCTGGTGGGTGCGACCCGGGCTGATCTGGGCGTGATGTTGTCCGCCAGCCACAATCCCATGCCGGACAACGGCATCAAGTTCTTTGCCCGAGGCGGAGCCAAGCTCGATGACCTGCTGGAGGACGCGATTGAGCGCCGGATCGGTGAGACCTGGCAGCGCCCGACCGGAGCCAACGTCGGTCGGGTCACCGACGATCCCGGCGCAGTGGAGTCCTATGTCGCTCATCTGGTCTCCAGCCTGCAGACGATGGCGGACGATGTGGTCAGCCTGGGCGGCATCACCGTTGTGGTGGACTGCGCCAACGGGGCGGCCCATCGGACGGGGCCGGGTGCCTTCGAAGCACAGGGAGCCAAGGTCATCGGCATCCATGGCGACCCGGATGGCATCAATATCAACGCCAACTGCGGATCTACCCACATGGGCGACTTGCGGATAGCCGTGGTTGAGCATCAGGCTGATCTCGGCATCGCCCTTGACGGCGACGCCGATCGTTGCCTGGCCGTCGATAACGAAGGAAACATCGTTGACGGGGATGAGATCCTCGCGATCCTTGCCGTGGGCATGAAGGAGGCCGGCAAGCTGGCCGGCGACACTGTGGTGGCCACCGTGATGAGCAATCTGGGATTCTGTAACGCGATGCGTGATCATGACATCCAGGTCGCCCAGACCAAGGTCGGTGACCGTTATGTGCTGGAGTCGATGAAGGCAGGCGGCTTCTCTCTCGGTGGCGAACAGTCCGGACACGTGGTGATGTCGGAGTTTGCGACCACTGGGGACGGTGTGCTGACCGGGCTGCACCTGATGGCCCGGATGGCGAGTACCGGCCGGAGCCTGGCCGAGCTGGCTCGCGTGATGCGTCATCTACCGCAGGTACTGATCAATGTCCCGGATGTGGACAAGTCTCGCGCTGCCACTGACGCCCAGCTGGGCGCCGCCGTTACCGCCGTCACGGCCGAGCTGGGGGACAGCGGCCGGGTGCTGTTGCGCCCCTCGGGCACCGAGGCGCTGGTCCGGGTGATGGTCGAGGCGGAGACATCTGATCGCGCCCGGCAGCTGGCCGAACGCCTCGCCGGCGTGGTCCAGTCCAGCCTGGCGCTGTAAGTCGAGTCGGCTTGTCCCGGAAAACCTGTTGGCCCGGCTTTCGCCACACCCTTACTTGACGCAAATGTTGGCAGCCGATGTGTAGCTCTAAACCCGGCGAGTGCTTCATCACCAGACACATTGGGCCGGTCCAGATGGCACAGCAACGGGTGGAACCCGTAGCTGTTCTTCCAGGTCGGCGCGACATTTTCCTTCTCCAGCTCGCACAGGTTCGTCCGGACGTGTGAAAGGCAGCGCCTGAAGCGCATGGGTTGGTCAGGTCGTGCGTCGCAGGCGGTCGTTGTCGACGTTGTCGGCCAGGTAGCGCACGAGCCCGGTGTCGTGCATGCCGAGGGCGGCGGCGGTGAGTTTCGGGTCGAGGTCGGTGACCAACTGCGAGATGCGTGTTTGCCGGCACGCCGCGAGGGTGGTGCCGGCGGCGGTCATAGCCCGGGCGAGGTAGGTCTGGTCAGCCGGCTGCGCCCGGGTGCGGGTGACGCCGGTGGCGATGAGGTGCGGGTTGAGCGTGTGCTGGGCCTCACGGTGAGCCAGGCAGGCCTCCAGCGCCTCCCATGTGAACGGATCCACGGGTGTGGGAAACGGGCGAAAGTGTCACACCTGGAACGCCGAGGTGAATGACCACATGATCGCGATCAACGAGAAGCTGGGGTATCAGCAGGTCGGCAGCTCATTCGAGTATCAAGGTAGTCATGACCGCTAGTGGTCAGCGGCGGAAGTGCGTCGGGGGTCAGGGGTTGTCGAGATAGCGGTCGAGTGCTTCCTTATCTGAAAAAACTTGGCGTCAGTCAGCCAGCGCCAACCGCCCCCAGGCTGGTCT
>JBBSQO010000224.1:0-4610 GCA_038244025.1 Propionibacteriales bacterium | reverse complement strand
CTCACCAGCCGGTAGTGCTGGCGGGTCCGCAGCTCGGCCACCGGATCACCAGGCAGGTAGGTGCCGGCGGCAATCGGGAACCGGTGTTCGGCGTAGCGGAGCTCGTACCCCGCGGCGCCGTCACCGGCAATCTCGAGGTCCTCATCGGTGGCGTCCTCGCCAAGGACTGGCGCCAGAATCGGAGCACGTGACCAGTCGATGTCGTACCACGCTACGTACGGTGACGCCTGCCCGTCGCGCAGCACGCTCCACCAGGACGGGGTCTCCGCAGGCGCGGCAATACCGAGGTGGTTGGGCACGATGTCCACCACCAGCTTCAGGCCTTTTGCTGCCGCAGCCTCGACCAGCGCTCGCCAGCCGGCTTCGCCACCGCGTTCGGCGTCGACCTGGCTGACGTCCACTACGTCGTAGCCGTGGTCGGAGCCCGAAGCGGCCTGCAGGATGGGGGAGACATAGATGGCTTCAGTCCCCAGCTGCTGCAGGTAGTCGGTCAGCCGGGCAGCCGCATCCAGGGTCAGGCGTGAGTTGATCTGCAGCCGGTAGGTGGACGAGGGGGCGGTGGAGGTCACGACACGACTCTACGGGTCCGAGCTCTACGGCCCGTGCTCTACGGCCGTGCTCTACGGCTTCGGGCGCAGCAGGAAGGTCCGGCTGGCGGCGTCGAAATGGGTGGACTCAGTTTCGAAGACGTCACCGATAGCCCCGGCGGCGATCAGGCCATCGGGGGTGCCAGCGACCAGCCGGGCACCGTCAATCAGCCAGACCGCATCGCTGGTCCGCAAGGCGAGCTCCACCTCATGGGTGGAGACCAGTACGGTGATCTGCCGGGTGGCGGCAATCGTCTTGAGCAGGGCCATCAGGTCGACTCGGGCGCCGACATCGAGGAAGGCGGTCGGCTCGTCCAGAATCAGCAGCTTGGGCTCCTGGGCGAGCGCTCGGGCCAGCAGGATGCGCTGCCGCTGACCATCCGACATCTCCATCAACCGCTGGTCGGCTAAAGATGCGGCGTGCAGCTGGTCCAGCGACCGCTGCACCAGGGCATGCTCGCGCGCCGACATCCGGCGGGCGAACCCCTGGTACGGGTGCCGGCCCAGCTCGACCACCTCGCGGCCGGTCAGCAGCCCCGCGTCGACCCGGTCGGTCAGCACCACGGCGGCCACCCGGGCGCGCTCGCCCAGGGACAGGGTCAACAGGTCGACCCCACCGATGCTGACCTGGCCGGAGAGGACGGGCTGCAAGCCAATCAGCGACCGGAGCAGGGTGGACTTGCCGGCACCATTGGGTCCTAGCACGGCGGTGAGTTCGCCGGCCCTGGCAACTGAGGTGATGCCGGAGACCACCACGGTATCCGAGCCCGCGAAGGGCCAGCGGCGGCCACTCCGGGAGCCGACCGTCACGTCGGTCAACCGGACCGAGGTGGACCCATCGGAGCTGGGCCCGCCTGGGTTGGACCTGCCTGGGTCGGACCCGTAAGGGCTCGAGCCATTGGGAAGTGGGGAGGACACAGCACCCATCAGACGGCTCCCGCTGCCAGTCGGCGCGACCGCAACAACACGGCCACCACGACCGGCGCCCCAATCAGCGCGGTGACCACGTTCAGGGGCAGCACGGCATCCGTTCCGGGTGACTGAGCAACGACCGAGCAGATAACAGAGACCACGATGCCGGCCAGGATCGAAGCCGGGATCAGCACCCGGTGGTCGGAGGTGTGAATCACCAGTCGGGCCAGGTGCGGGATGGCAATACCGAGAAAGGCAATCGGCCCGCAGTAGGCAGTGATGGAGCCGGCAATCAGGGCCGTCGCGGTGACGGCGAGGACGCGCACCAGAGAGACATTCACTCCCATCGTGCGGGCATAGCGCTCACCCAGCAGCAGCGCGTTGAGCGGCCGGCTGAGAGAAAGCGCACCAATCAGGCCGACGACGATGGCGATGGCGAGAAAGACAAGATCATGCCGCGTGACCCCGGAGTAGGAGCCGAGGCCCCAGAGAATGAACTGCTGCAGCCGGGCCGGATCGGCGAAGGCCAGCAGCAGGGACACCAACGCGCCGATCGCCGAGGACAGCATCACCCCCATGATCAACAGCGTCACCACCGAACGTACCAGCCGGCCGAGCAGCAAGATCATAACCAAGACCGCAGCCGAGCCCAGGGCCGCGGCAACAACGACACCGAGCCGCCCGGAGCCGGAGACGGCCACGAAGGTGGTGGTCGCCGTGCCGGTCCCGAGCGTCGCCAGCGCCACTCCAAGAGTGGCCCCCGACGACACGCCCAACACATACGGGTCAGCGAGTGGGTTGGCGAACAGGGTCTGCATCAGCAAGCCGGCGACGGCGAGCCCGGCCCCGGCCAGCACCGCGGTGCCGACCCGGGGAAACCGGATCTCACTCAGCAGAATGGTCCAGCCGGGCTCACCGGCGTTGCCGGTCAGCAGGTAGCTCACCGTGGCATGCCAGGGGATGGCGACCGAACCATAGGAGATCGCCACCACGGTGGCGACCGCAGCGAGCAGGGCCAGGCCAAGCAGGGTCAGGGCAGACTTCACTTCAGTTCTTGGTAGAACGTGAACTTATGGTTGGGCATCAGGTCGGGATGCAGGATGGCGATCAGGTCCTTGACGGTCAGGTCGGGCCGCAACACACCAAGCTCGAAATAGTTGTTTCCACCGGCCGCATTGACCTGCTTGCTCGGCGCCCAGACGGTACCGGCCTTGAAGGCTTCGAACTTGGCAAACCGCGGCTCCTCGGCCAGGGCCTCCTTCTTGGTCTGCCAGTTGCTGGACGTCAGCCAGATCTTGGCCTGGCCGGACTTGGCGAAGACCGTCTCCAGATCGGTCTCGATACTGCCGGTGGACTTGTCGTTGATCCACGGCCAGGTGCCCTTGGCATCCACCATCAACCTGCCCGCATAGCTACCGCCGGCCGGAACCGACCACTTGCCCTGGTAGGGCTGGCTGACCACGGCCGTGGTCGGTTTGGCATCCAATGCCAAGCCGGCGGCGTGGTGGTAGTCGTGGGCGATCTTAGTGAAGATCTCCGAGGCCTGTTTCTCCTGGCCGGTCAGGGCGGCAAAGTACTTGATCCATTCTGCCCGGCCCAGTGGGTCGGCCTCCAGGAAGTCGGCATCGGCCAGCACCGGAATCCCGGCCTGACGAACCGTGGCGAAGGCAGGATCATCGAACCCCCCAGTGACCACGACGTCGGGTTTGGCGGCCACGATCTTCTCCGCGTCGGCGGTACCCGCGGCGGCGAACTCGACCACTCCTGGGTCCTTCACCCGTTGCTGGGCGGCCTTGGAGGAGATGTAGGCCTTGGAGGCCACCCCGGTGATCAGGTTCAGCGAGCCCAGCGCCTCCAGGCTGGGGATGTGGGTGGTCGAGCCGGAGAACAGGCTTTTCACCGGCGTGGTGACGATCGTCGCCTTGGCCAGGTCCCCAGTCAACTTCGGTTTGTCGGCACCACACTTCACCAACACGTAGGACTCCGGCTTCCCGCCCTGGGTTGGCTCCTGCACCGTCAGCACCTGGTAGGAGTTGTGGTAGGTCAGGGTGAAGTTCTTGGCATCCTGGAGCTCTTGCTTATCTGGGAAATAGTCGGTGCCGGCAGCAAAGTTGGTGATGCAGCCGTCTGGGCCGGTGCTGGCTGTCGATCCCTTGCCTGGGGGGGTTTGTTGGCTGGGCGCCGAGGTGCCGGTGCCGCAGGCCGCCAGCGCTGCCACCATGGCGGCCGATGCGAGGAAAGTGGCGCGCTTGCGCCACAGCTGAAAATGGGTCATCAAAACTCCTGGACGCGTGCTGCGTCAATGGTGCGGCTTGTCTGGTGTCTTGACGATTTCGCCGGCGCATTCCGCCGTACGGATGATCTTCCCTCGAGACCCCAGACGCACAGGTCGGCGACCTGTGCGCCGACGGCAGGTTTTCGGACTTGTGGGCAGATCTGTCCGGCCTACTGGTCGTCGCTTCCCAGGACCACACCTCAAGGTCTGGCTTCCCAGTGCTAATGACGACTGTCGTTCCCACTCACCGCTGCGGGGCAGTCCCGGATTCACACCGGGTTCCCTTTCCGCCAGCGGCAATATCGTAACACCGCCCGGACGCTGATCGAGTCGCCGCTTTATCGAGCCGTGGGTCACCGATCCTGGGTTCGATCGAGATTGACCACCACGCCGCTCCGGCGAGGGTCCGCCCCACCGCCTTGGTTGCTGACCGCGGTGACGCCGCCAAAGTAGGCGGCTTGGGCATCGGCGACCCGGACCTCGTTCCCGGCTGCTATCAAGGCACTGATCACCCGGTCGGAGAAGCCGGGCTCGAGCCGGACCATGCCTGGCTGGGCAACGAGCCGCGGGGCGTCGATGGCGGCTTGCGGATGGGCCCCCGCCAGCATCCGCAGGACTGACTGGACCAGTGCCGGACGGATCCTGCTGCCGCCGGCCGCGCCCGCACCGAGGACCAGCCGCCGATCCTCGTCGAGGACCACCAGTGGTGACATCATCGATCCCATCCGCAAGCCGGGCTGGACCTGCTCGCGCACCAGCTCGCCCTCACCGATCATCGAGTTGAGGTGCACGCCGTAGCCGGGAACCCAGACGCCGGATCCCAGACCGAGGATGCT
>JBBSQO010000223.1:0-4616 GCA_038244025.1 Propionibacteriales bacterium | reverse complement strand
TAGGTCGGCATCGGTGCCAGGCGCTACTTCCTGCTCGGCGGGCGTCATGGGCTTCGGCATCTTGGTGATCACCGGCAGCACCAGGGAAACCAGGGCGATGATGCCGATCACTGTGTAACCGGTGGTGTAGGACTTGTCGTCACCGATCAGCGCGGCAATGATCGGCGGACCGATCAGACCACCGGGGCTCCAGCCGATGATCATCAAACCGTAGCGGGCGCGTTGTGACGTCTCCTACCAGGCCATTGTTGGTCATGCCGCACTGCCTTCCGTTGCCGTTCCCTGTTTTCCGACGACGCGCTCGCCGCCGGAGTAAATCACCATCGAGGATCCGCGCAGGAAGCCGACAAGAGTCATTCCTGCCTCGCTGGCCAGCTCTGCGGCCAGCGAGGAGGGTGCCGACACGGCGGCGAGCATCGGGATGCCGGCCATCAGGGCCTTCTGAGCCAGCTCGAAGCTGGCTCGGCCCGACACCATCAAGACGGTGCCCCGCAGTGGCAACCTGTCCTCCTTAAGCGCCCAACCGATGACCTTGTCCACCGCGTTGTGGCGCCCGACGTCTTCGCGGACGATGAGCATCTTCCCGCTGGGGCCATCGAACAGTCCGGCCCCATGCAGGCCGCCGGTCCTCTCGAACACCGCTTGTGCGGCGCGCAGTTGCCCGGGGAAGGAGGCCAGGAGGTCGGCACCGAGGCGCACGTCGTCGTCGTGGACATCGTAGGTGGACTGGGTACGGACCGCGTCGATGCTGGCCTTGCCACACAGGCCACAGGAACTGGTTGTGTAGAACGACCGCTCCAGGCTGGGGTCAGGCGGCGCGACGTCCGGTGCCAGGGTTACGTTCAAGACGTTGTACGTGTTCAGGCCCTCGGCGGTGGCGCCGGCGCAGTACTGGGCCGTGCTGAACTGCTCGCCCCGGGTGATGACACCCTCGGAGACCAGGAAACCGGCAGCGAGGTCATAGTCGTGTCCCGGGGTACGCATGGTTACCGCGAGCGATCGGCCGTTGACGCGGATCTCCAGCGGCTCCTCGACGGCGAGCACATCTTCTTGCCAGCTCAGCTGCCCAGCCGCTGTCGTGCGGCGGACCTTTCGCCTGGCTGTGATTCTCGACACGCCCAAGACTTAGCAGTTACCCACAAGTTTCACAAGCCTCGCCGTCGGCAGTTCGGTACCCGAAGTCGTCTTCGCGCACCGAAGGATCAGCCGCCGATGTAGGACATCTCAATTCTCTTCTTGTCCGGTGCCCGCAACCCGCTGGTCTGGGCGCTGCGCAGCTCGGAGTACCGATCAGTGCGTTGCCGCCAGATGTGGGCCATCACGGTGGCGAGTTGTTCATCGGAACAACCATCGCGCATCAGCGCCCGCAGGTCATGGCCATCCGTGGCGAAAAGGCAGGTGAAAAGTTTTCCTTCGGTGGAGACCCGGGTGCGGGTGCAGGAGTGACAGAAGGCGCCGGTGACACTGGAGATGACGCCGATCTCCCCGCTGCCGTCGGCGTAGCGCAGCCGTACCGACGTTTCGCCGGCTGTCCGCGCAGCCACTTCCTCCAGCGGGTAAACGTCGTTGATCCGTGCCACCACCTCCGCCGAGGGGACCACCTCGGCCATCTTCCACCCGTTGCTGCTGCCCACGTCCATGAACTCGATGAAACGCAGGACGAACGATGTTCCCTTGAAGTGGCGGGCCAGCGAGACGATGTCATGATCGTTGACGCCACGCTTCAGCACCACATTGATCTTGATCGGACCCAGTCCGACCTGGTCGGCAACCTCGATGCCGTGCAGCACCTTGGCGACCGGGAAGTTCACGTCGTTCATGGCCCGGAAGGTGGCGTCATCCAGTGAGTCCAGCGAGACCGTGACCCGCTGTAGCCCGGCATCCTTGAGCGCCTGGGCCTTGACGGCCAGGGCTGAGCCGTTGGTGGTCAGCGCGATGTCGATCGGCTCGCCAGCGGGGGTAGTGAGCTCGGCCAGCATGCCGATCAAACGTTCCAACCCCTTGCGCAACAGGGGTTCACCGCCGGTGAGGCGAATCTTCTCCACCCCATGGGCAACGGCGATTCGGGCGATTCTGGTGATTTCCTCGAAGGTCAGCAGCTCATCACGGTCCAGGAACAGGTAGTCCCGGCCGAAAATCTCCTTGGGCATGCAATAAATGCAGCGGAAGTTGCAGCGATCCGTGACAGAGATCCGCAGGTCGCGCAGCGGTCGGTCGCGGGTGTCGGTCAAGGTCCCGGTCGGCGTCTCCAGTTGGGTGGGGACATCCGCCAGGCCACGATAGAACTGCGGCGGCTCCGTCATGGCTTCAGCCTATGCCCCCGTACAAGAAAGAGACAACGCAAGCAAAAGGGATCAGCGCAAGCAATGGGGATCAGCGGCGACCTTAACTTTAACTGGTGGCTTAACTACTGGCGTCCCGAGACAACCGGGCGTCATGCAGCAGTTGGCCGCCGTCGGCCAGCAGCTCGTCGGCGAGCTTGCCGATGAGCTGCTCCAGCTCGGCGTGGTCGTCGGGTGACCATCCCTGCAGCAAACCGGCGAGTGCATCGCGACGTGCCTGCAGCAGCCGCTGCACGGCCTGGTCCCCGGCGGTGGTGGCCCGGATGGTCGCATCCTCGGACGGGGAGTCTCTGGTGATCAGGGCCTCGTCGGACAGCTGGCCCAGATGGTCGTCCAGCCAGTCGCGTGGCAGCCCGAGCGTGGCGGAGACGCCGGCTGCGGTCGGTTTGGAAATGTCGATGAGCCGGTAGAGCAGCCAACAGGATTCGGCGGAGAGCGGCAGGTCGGCTCGCTGGGCCAGCCGTCGATAGAGCTGGCGTTGGTTCTCCCTTCCCGTCAGCACATCGATGGCGCGCTGCATCTCCTGCAGCGACGTACGGAAGGCCGGCATCGCGGTTGGTGCATAGGTCTCGGCCGGATCCGAGCTCGAGGTGGTTATCCGCAGCGGCACCTCCTTCAACAGCCAGGTGATCCCGAAGGCCACTACCGCAAACGGGACGGCAACCAGGAAGACGGTTCGGATGCTGGCCGCGTACGCCTCGATAAAGCCGGTGTGGACGGCCGGCGGCAGCTTGGCCAGAACGGCAGGGTCGGCGCCAGCCTCTGGAGAGAATCCGGGCGGCAGCGGGACCCCGGCCAGGTAGTGGGCCACATTGCCGGTCAGCGTGTTGGCGAAAATGGCACCGAAGATGGCGGTGCCGAAACTGCCGCCAATGGAGCGGAAGAAGGTGGCCCCGGAGGTGGCCACGCCGAGATCGGAGTAGTCGACCGCATTCTGTACGGCGATGACGAGCACCTGCATGACAGAGCCAATGCCGACACCGAGGACGAACATGCCTATCGACGACTCCCAGGCCGGTGTGTCGACATTTAGCCGGGACAGCAAGAACAGGCCAACGGCCGTGATGGCAGTGCCGAAGATGGGAAAAATCTTGTAGCGGCCGGTACGGCTGATCAGCTGACCGGAGCCGATTGACGTCAGCAGTACTCCGGCCATCATTGGCAGCAGCTTCAGCCCGGACGCGGTCGGGCCGACCCCTTGGACGACCTGCAGATACTGCGGCAGATAGGTGATCGCGCCGAACATGGCGAAGCCGATCACGAAGCCGATCGCGGAGCTGGCCGCGAAGACCCGGTTGGTGAACAGGTGCAGCGGCAGCACCGGCTCTGCTGCCCGGCGCTCGACCAGCAGGAAGGCGATGATCAGGACCACGCCTCCGACGCCCAGGCCGTAGATCGGCGCCGAGGCCCATGCGAAGGTGGTGCCCCCCAGGCTGGTCAGCAGGATCAGGCAGGTGGCGGCCGCGGCGAGGAGCGCAGCGCCCAGATAGTCGATAACATGCTGGACCGTGTTGGTGCTTTTCGGTAGCACCACGCCGGTCACGATCAAAGCCACCACGCCAATGGGCAGGTTGATATAGAACACCCAGCGCCAGGTCAGATTGTCCACGAAAAAGCCGCCGAGCAGGGGGCCGATTACACTCGTGACGCCGAAGACGGCGCCGAAGATGCCTTGGTACTGCCCGCGTTCACGCGGTGAGACGACGTCGGCGATGATCGACTGAGAGCCGACGATCAGCCCGCCGCCGCCAATGCCCTGCACTGCCCGGAAGATGATCAAGCCGCCCCTCGAGCCGGCGATTCCGCACAGGACGGAGCCGATCAGGAAGATCACAATGGCGGCCTGGAAGAACCGTTTCCGGCCGTAGAGGTCACCGAGCTTCCCCCACAGCGGGGTGGATGCGGTCGATGCCAGCAGATAGGCGGTGACGACCCAGGACAAATGGGAAAGACCGTGCAGCTCACCGGCAATGGTCGGTAATGCCGTCGCCACAATGGTCTGATCCAGTGAAGAGATCAGCATGCCGAGCAGCAGCCCACTCAGGATCAGCCAGATTCGGCCCTGGCTTAGCTGTGGCTGGTCGGTCCGGCTGACCGGCTTCGACGCGACCATATAACCCTCCTCATCGACTTCCGGCGATCCAACACCTCTGCTGCTATTGCTGGGAAGTAGTCGAGCCGGGCCCTACGTCGGTCGAGCCGAGCCCTACGTCGGTCGAGACCAGTTCCAACAAGCCATGCTGCTGCCCAATGATGCCAGTACCCAAATGTGCC
>JBBSQO010000222.1:0-4628 GCA_038244025.1 Propionibacteriales bacterium | reverse complement strand
ACCGTGTCTGCTTGCAGAGGGTCAGGCCGCTGGTCGGCAGGGCTGGTCGAGGCCTGCTCAAGTCCAGCCAGCTGTGCGTTGCTTGAGCTTGATGCTGGTCCTAGCAGAGCAAACACCAGCAGGAGGGCAGCAACCAGCGGCGCCAGCCGTCTGCGGGCGAGCCCACGAACCCCTGGCCTGGTCATCCACGCGCCCTGCTCCACCTCTGCACTATAGATGCTGGACCTATGCGTCCCAGACGACAAACCCGTCCGCTCGCAGCCGGGCGCCTTCAGCCACCCGATGGCGGCTCTGTTTGGCCCCGATGATGTGGGTCGTCGGTACCTGGCGGCCCAGCTCGGCGACATCGGCTATCAACCGCCGATGGCAACGCCACCAGACCGTCTCGCTGCACATCACCGCCACGGCTGCCGTCCCTGCTTCGGCCAGCGCCTCGTCCAACCCGGCCACGAACTCCGCGGTACGGGTGTGGGCGGCGTAGGCGCGGAACTGGGCTACCTGCCACCAAGGATCCTCACTCACCGTGCCCGCCGGCAGGCGTCGACGACCACCCAGCCGTTCCTCCCATCGGTACCGGATCCCGGCGTCCGGTAGCCATTCGGTCAGGGCATCGCGACGCACATCGGGATTGTTGCGGCTGCCCGGATAGCGCCGTACGTCCACCAACAGCTCGACTCCTGCCGCCTTCAAGATGCCGGCCAGCTCATCGCGGCCCGACGTTCCGTGGCCAACCGTCAGCAGCCGTTGCTGCAGCACCACACCCCTATCGGACCGGTGGGTCGACGACTGGTTGGCATCCCTGGCTCAATCTGCACCACTCGTCGCAGGAGCATCACTGATTCGGGCCAGAAGTTGAGGTCGGCCGGCCGCGGGTGGGATTGGGCACCGACCCCGGGTCGGATGATAGGGGCATCACCATGGCGATCTCCTGCTCACCGAACTCCTCATTGGTGACGCGGGTCGGTCGACGGCTAGACGAGGGCCGGAAACCAAAATTGGTGGCGAAGGCGATGCCGCGGCCATTTTCCGTACCGACCCAGTAATAAAGTTGGCTCAACCCGCTCTTGGTGGCCTCGGTGGCCGCCGCCTGAACGAGCTGCCAGGCCACCCCGCTGTTACGCGTCGCCGGGGTCACCCAGAGACCGAAGATCTCCCCGATCCCCCCTTCGGCGTCCCCGTCGTCCCCATTGTGAGCACCGAGGCTGACGATCCCCTGCCCCTGTCCGTCCGCGACGGCGAGAAAACGTCTGGCACGCGCCATCCGGTCACGCCAGAACTGCTCGGGCTGGGCGGCCTCTTCGTCATAGTCGGCAAGGAAGGCGTGCGGCGAATCCTGCAGGGCAGCTAACCGGACCTCGCGATATTCCTGCCAGTCCTCGACCTCGAGAGTACGTACGCTGATCTCGCTCATCCCGCATCTTCCCACGGAAAGGAAGACCTTCACAATGTACCGGGGTCATCACGTCCCCAGCGGAGAAGGCCACACCAGACCTAGGCGGATGTAGGTGGCGTCCCTACCAGGCGTGGCGAGTGGCGCCGGCGAGGAACTGGTGGCAGATTCTCGTGTTCTCAGCTGTGTCTGAGCAGCCGGACTCAGAGCGCGTGCAGCTTCGGGGTGGGCCGGGGAAGCCGGCGCACTCCGGAACCGAAGTCGACATAGACGGCCACCTCACCCTGGATGCCGGTCACCAGTCCCAGGCCGTGACGATCGTGGGTGACCCGGTCACCGACCGCGTACTGCTCAATCGGCGGGGCCGGCTCAGGTTGGAAGGGACTGTGCGGATAACGACGGTTTGCGACAGAGACCATATCCCCATCATCCTCCTCTTTTCTGTGAATTGCGACCCGTGTCGACTTTCAGCCGGCCGCGCCAGGGGTGGGGCAAGCCTGAATGACCGGGCTGATCCGGGACAGGGAGGGCCTAATTCGCGCCGGCCGGGCCAACCTGCGTGAACGACGCGCCGGTCGGATCGGCCAGCCGGGCGAGGCGGCCAAACGGTGAGTCATCCCCAGAGTGGTGTAGCGGAAGGTGTCGGTGTCACTGGCAACGTGGGCATCCCAGCCAAGCACGTCGACGGAGAACAGCACCGCCGCCCGGTAGTCCCGGGTGTGCAGCTCGAACCAGGATGGTGTCCCTGGCTCAGCGGGTTGTGGCATCTCGGTCTCCTTCAGTTGATGGTCAGTCGGGGGGAGGAATCGTTCCGTGGTGTTTCCTGGTCAGACGCTGCGGGGCGGCCAAAATCATCTCCCTCAGGGAGCTCTTCCTGGAGCGGCTGGCAACATCGCTCGCCCCGAGGGCGGGAACTCGCTTGGCTCATTGCTCTGGGCGGGCAAGGACACCTCACTATACGATCGAGTGATGACCGACTCACTCGTCGCTGACTCCGACCCCGAGATCTCCGGCCAACGCGAGTTCGACGACGCCCTGGACGCACACCGTCGGGAACTCCTCGGATATTGCTACCGAATGCTGGGTGCCGGTTCGGAGGCCGAGGACGCGACCCAGGAGACGATGATGCTGGCCTGGAAGGCTTTCGATCGCTTCCAGGGGCGATCCTCGCTGCGGACCTGGCTGTACCGGATCGCCCATAATGTCTGCACCGACATGCTCCGTAGCCCCCAGCGTCGCGCTCGGCCGATGGAGATGGGTCCGGCCACGGCCACCGCCGATGTGGTGCTGGGTGAACCGTCAGCAGAGCACCTGTTCGTGCAGCCCATTGCCGACGAGCGGGTGATCGATCTCACCGGTGACCCGGCCATGGTCACGACCGCGCGCGAATCCGTCCGGCTGGCCTTCGTTGCGGCACTGCAGCAGTTACCGGCCCGGCAGCGCTCGGTACTCATCCTGTGCGAGGTGCTGCGCTGGCCAGCGGCCGAGGTGGCCGAGCTCCTTGACACCAGCGTGGCGTCGGTGAACAGTGCCTTGCAGAGGGCTCGGAAGACACTCGCCGCGCATCGGGGCGAGACGCTCGACTCCGTCACCGAGGCAGGCCACCGGGAACTGTTGGATCGCTATGTCGACGCCTTCGAGCGGTACGACATTCCCGCCCTGGTCACCCTGTTGCGCGACGACGCCGTGCTGTCGATGCCGCCATTCGAGATCTGGCTGCAAGGATCCAGCGAACTGGCGGACTGGTTCCTGGGCGAGGGAATTGTCTGCCAGGACGGCCGGCTGCTGCCGATCCAAGTCAATGGCACTGCCGGGTTCGGCAACTATCACCTGGTCGGTGCTGGGGAGTGGGAGCCGTTCGCCCTTCAGGTGATCGAGGTGGCCGGGAACCAGATCGTCGGCCACCATAACTTCCTCTATCCGGAACTCTTCGCCGAGTTCGGGCTGCCACCGCGGCTCACATCCTGAACTTCCGCGCTGGCTGATCTTCCCCGCTGGCGCGACCGGCGAACCCACGAGCCCCGACTAGTGCGCGTGCCCATCCATTTCAGCCAGCGCCAGGGTGGAGTGCGCATAGGCGCCGCCGGCGCGCATCTCGGCTGCCACCCAGATCGCTTCCATGATCTCCTCCGGGCTGGCACCCTTGCGCTGGGCCAGCTTGGTGTGGCCCTTGATGCAGTACGGGCACTGCGTGACGTGCGCCACGGCGACGGCGATCAGCTGCTTGGTCTTCTCCGGCAATGCTCCTGCAGTAAACACCGCCTTGCTGAAGGCATCAAAGGCGTCGTTGATCTCCGGCGCCAGCTCCTTGCGCCGCTGACCGACCTCGGCAGTGGCCTCGGGATACATCGATTCACTCATGGTGGGCTCCTCCCCTTGATCGCACCTTACGCCACCGGGCGGAACATAGACACGCGAGTAACCCGCCCGAGATAGACCCGCGAGTAACCCGCGGGAAATAGACGGCGGGTAACCCGCGCGAAGGGCCCGCCTCAACGGTGCCAGCCGTTTGAGCCCGCGCCCGGCTGGGTACACCGCTACGCGGTGCGGATCGGGGCCGCCGACATCGGCACCGGCAGTTGGACCGCGCTCAGCCAGATTGCGGCCAACGCGCTCGGCTGCCGGATGTGACCGACGTCCGGTTGGAGATTGGCGACACCGACCTGCCGATGGCGACGGTGGAAGGCGGCTCCTCCGGCATCAGCTCCTGGGGGTCAACGATCATCGCTGCGGCCCGCGCGTTCCGCGATGAGCACGGCGCCGATCCGGACGCCGGCGCGCGCGCTCGGGCTGGGATGCCAAAGAACCCGGATGCGAAGAAGTTCGCGATTCAGTCCTTCGGCGCCCAGTTCGCCGAGGCCCGCGTGCAGGTCGACACCGGGGAGATCCGGGTGCCCCGGATGCTCGGCGTGTTCTCCGCGGGTCGGATCATCAACCCTCGGACCGCGCGCTCACAGTTTATTGGCGGGATGACCATGGGACTGTCGGCGGCACTGTATGAGCAAAGCGTGCCGGACCCGCACACCGGGCCCGTGGTGAACCACGACTTCGCCGAGTAGCACATCGCCTCCCATGCCGACGTGGGCGAGATCGAGGCGACCTGGCTGGGGGAGGAAGACCTGCACGCCAACCCGATGGGAGCCAAGGGCATCGGCGAGATCGGCATTGTCGGATCACCGGCCGCGGTGGTGAATGCGGTCTACAACGCCACCGGCATCCGGGTCCGGGACCTGCCGGT
>JBBSQO010000221.1:0-4645 GCA_038244025.1 Propionibacteriales bacterium | reverse complement strand
GTCGAGTTCTTCTTTATCAGAAAACTTGGCGTCAGTCAGCCAGCGGCCAACCGTCCCAGGCTGGCCTGGACATTACCGAGGCGACTGGTGTTAACTTTCCAGAGTCTTGACCTAGTTTGCCCCAACGACTTCACCGATCTCGACGTGATCGAGAACCGCCTGGCCGGATTCGAGGCCCGGTACGACGACACCGCCCAGCCATTCAGATGCAAGTTCACTACCACCGACCCGGCTGATCTGCTCGGACGACTCGAGCATCGAGACGCAGCGCCGCCATCTGAACCCGCATCAGGACCAAGCAGCATGAGCCCCGACGAACTTACGAACCTGACCACTTAGGTTTCATCGAAGAAGCTGAGCACCTCGTCGCGGTCCACCGCGGCCAGCGAAGGATGGCGCCAATGAGGCTGGTTGTCCTTGTCGACCAATCGAGCCCGGACGCCTTCAATGAGGTCGGAGGCAGCGGTGAAGTGGGTGCCGAGACGAAGATCTTGATCAAGGACTTGTTGCAGGGTGTCCATCCTCGCCGCGCGGCGGATCGCCTCCAGCGTCACCGCCACGGACAGCGGTGACCGGGTGCCGAGCAGTTCACCTGCTTCTCTGGCGACCGGGTCCTGATGGGTCAACAGCCGTTCCATGATCAGTTGCGGGTCATCGCCGGCATAGCAGTCATCAATCCAGCCACGGTCGGCGGCCAGTCGGCTTTCCGGTCCGGTTTCTCCGACAGTCATGTCCAAGGGTTCACCGGCCGCCAGACGCTCCAGCAGCGGGTCGATCGCCGTGGCCGGGATCATGGCGTCGGCTAGTCCGATGGCGATCGCATCCGTACCCGTGATGGTGCTCCCGGTCAGGGCAACATGCGTGCCCAGCTCGCCCGGTGTCCTGGACAACAAGTAGAGCGAGCCGACGTCGGGAAAGTAGCCGATGATCGTCTCCGGCATGGCGATCCGGGACCGCTCGGTCACCAGCCGGAGCGAGCCGAAGGCGGAGATCCCGACACCTCCACCCATCACCACACCGTCCATGATGGCGATCAGCGGCTTGGCGAAGTCAGCGATGGCTGCGTTCATCCGGTACTCATCGGCCCAGAAGTCGACGGCAGCCGCCGGTTTGTCGGACAGGATCGCTGCTTGGATGGCCCGGATGTCTCCCCCGGCGCACAGCCCGCGGTCGCCGGCACCACTGATGCAGACGGAGTGAATCGACTCATCACCGGACCAGTCCTCGAGCTGGTGTCGTACCGCGAGCACCATGGCGTGGGTCAGCGAGTTGATGGTCCGCGGCCGGTTGAGCAGGATCCGGCCCAGCACACCCCTACGGGCCGCCAGCACCTCGTCGGTGCAGCCAGGCACCGGGACAAAGTCATCGGCTGGCCTAACGCTTTGAGATGGGCCAGAGTCCTCAGACCGCATAGTCCACCACCACGGGCGCATGATCGCTCATCCTCGCTTCGTAGCTCTCGTCCCGGTCTGTCGTCCCTGCGACGGCAGCTGCGGCCAGCCGGGGCGTGGCCCACTGGTAGTCGATCCGCCAGCCGATGTCTGCGGCGAACGACTGGCCGCGCCAGCTCCACCAGGCGAACGGGCCTGGCTGGCCGGGGTGCAGCCGGCGCACCACATCGACCAGCGTCCGTGGCGTCAGCTGGCTGCTCACCCATGCCCGCTCCTGTGGCAGGAAGCCCTCGGAATTGCGGTTGGCCCGCCAGTTCTTCAGATCCAGCTCGGTGTGGGCGATGTTGAAGTCACCCATCACCAGGAACTCCCGGCCCGACCGCAGTGCCACCCGCCGGGCCTTGGTGAGATACCGGCCAAAGGAGGCCAGGAAGCGCATCTTCCGCTGATACTTTCCCATCGTTGCTTCCTCATAGGGCACTCCACCCTTGGGCAGGTACACCGAAGCCACCGTCAAGGAAGGGCGACCATCGCCGAGCTCGAGATCCACCTCCAGATAACGACCCTCGCGATCGAACTCGCGGCTGCCGAAGCCGTGCCGTACGGCCACCGGTGGCTCGCGGGACAGCACCGCAACGCCGTTCCGGCCCGGCAGATCGCCGCAGTGATAGCTAACCTGGTAGCCATCCCAGATCGCCTCCGGGACCAGGTCGGCGGGGCAGCGTACCTCCTGCAACCCGACGACATCGCAGTCCCGGCGGGTTAACCAGTCGCCGAATCCCCGTCGAGCGCAGGCCCGGATGCCGTTCACATTGAAGGTGGCCACACGCAGCATGGCTCACACCCTACGGACCCCAGCCATCACCACTGTCTTGACCATCGGCTGGCTGAGCTGCACCGCCGCCATCACGATCAGCAGTGACACCACAATGCCGCCGCCGAACATGGCCAGGCCGGCCAGATCGCCCGACATCTGTACAATCCCAACCGGGGCGATCATGATCAACGAGGTGGCCGCGGCGATGGCGACCGATGTCACCAGCGGCAGCCAGGTCTCGCGTCGTCGGGCTTGCTTCAGGACCGAGATGTCGGTGCCGCTCAGGTGCAGTCCCTGGTACTGCTCCCGCTGATCAAGTCGGGCGGCCAGCAGGGCGGGAACACTCCTGGCTCGGCCGGCCGCGACCCGGCCGGTGGTGGCCCCGGCCAGCCGGAGCGCCGCCAGCCCCTCAGCGCGCCGGGAGACGGACAGCCGCAGCAGCCCCGCCCAAGGTGAGCACCGGAATCACCAGCATCACGGTGGCAATCCGGGCCAGCCAGGCATAGGTGGGATCGCCCCCACGGGCCTCCAATGCCTGCCGGCCGCCGATCACCGTGAGCAGCACGCCGGTGGCAGAGGCAAAGGCGGTGCGGGTGAGGATAATGGTCAGCTGGATGCCCTGCTGACGATGGAGAAAGCGCCACCACAAATGAAGGGCAGCCATCAGCGGACCACCGTTCCGGCATTGTCGGTCGGCCGTGCTGTCTGCGATAGGGCGTTTGATCCCACGTTCGGTGGCACGGTGTTGGCCGTCACGGTGCTCGGAGTACCACCCGAAGGGGCATGATGGACGCCGGTCAAGTCCGTCGCGCGTAGTGATCGTGCGTTCGCAGGTCCTGGCCACGCCGGGGTCATGGGTGACAACGACCAGGCCGGCACCGGTTGAGGTGACCCGGTCGACCAGGATGCGCATCACCTCGCTGCCGGTGTGCTGGTCCAGCGCTCCGGTCGGACAGGGTGACCATATCCCGGTTGACGAAGCAACGATTGTTTTGATGTTTTGGTTATTGAACGACCTGATAGGTCGATAAATAACCAAAACGTGGCGGTCAGGCCAATGCCTTCGGTCGGTGGCATTTCAGAGTCGATGATGCGTCGGTCAGTTGGGGTAACCCTCTGTTCTTCTTCGGCATGAGGAACAGCGTAGGTCAAATGTCACACCTCTATCGGTAGTTGGTGTACTGCACGGCGAAGTCGTAGTCCTGAGCCTTGATCAGAGCCTGCACGGTCTGGAGATCATCCCTCTTCTTGCTGCTGACCCGCAGCTCGTCCCCTTGGATCTGAGCCTTGACACCCTTGGGACCGTCATCTCGGATCAGCTTGGAGACCTTCTTCGCGTTCTCCTGGCTGATCCCCTCGGTGGTGCTGGCGGTGATCTTGTAGAGCTTGCCCGATGAACGTGGCTCGCCGGCATCCAGTGACTTGAGACTGACACCGCGCTTGACCAGCTTGGACTGGAAGACGTCGAGGACTGCCTTCACCCGTTCCTCCGAGGCTGCCTCCATCTCGATGAACTCACCTGACCACTGAATTTGTGCCTCGGTGTTCTTGAAGTCGAAGCGCTGGTGCACCTCTTTGGCCGCCTGGTTGAGGGCGTTGTCCACCTCCTGCCGGTCAACCTTGCTGACAATGTCGAACGAGCTGTCGGATGCCATCGGGATTCTCCTTCATCTGGGTTGTCAAAGCTGTTGTCTGGGTGTGAAGCTGGACGGACCGTGAAGCTGTGCAGAGCGTGAATCTGTCCGAGCCGTGGAGCAATCTGGTAGGTGAAAACGTGCTAGCCGCGAAGGTGCCGAGGTCCCATTGTGCCCTAGCGTGGCCGGCTCCCTGAAAGACTGGATTGGAACTGGGCCGTCTGATGTTGCTATTGTTCCCTCCGCTGAGAGAGTGCGCCCAACTGAGTAGCAGGTGCTGGTCGATCAGTACGGCAGGTTGCCCGAGCGGCCAATGGGAGCGGACTGTAAATTCGCCGGCATCGCCTTCGCAGGTTCGAATCCTGCACCTGCCACCGAAGGCCAGAAGTGATGTGCCGTGTTTAGCCATTGACGCTTGAAGTTCGCCCACATAGTCTGCAGATGCGCTTAGTTGGCCTCGTTCGCGAGACGGATACGGGTGAACACTGAGACCTTTGAAGGACGGTGCAACGGATGGATGTCCAGGCTCTGGTCCAGAGATTGATGCCGGTGCTTGGCCCGGAGGCCATCATCACCGATCACCAGCAGCTGCGTACCTATGAGTGTGATGGGCTGGCGCACTACAAGGTAACGCCCGCCTTGGTGGTGCTGCCGGAAACGACCGATCAGGTGGCCGAGTGTGTCCGCGTCTGTGCCCAGGCGAAGGTGCCGTTCGTTGCCCGCGGCTCAGGTACGGGGCTATCCGGCGGGGCCTTGCCGCATGCCGACGGTGTCTTGATTGTCACCTCGAAAATGCGTGCCAT
>JBBSQO010000220.1:0-4665 GCA_038244025.1 Propionibacteriales bacterium | reverse complement strand
CGGAACATCGTTCTGAATGTCACGCCAAAACCTGCCACCGGGTCAAGAAAGCCCATCAGGAACCCTCTCCTGTCGTAGTGTGGCCAATCGTGGTGGCTTGGTCATCGGTCTGGTTCGACTGCCCCTTCTGGTCAACCTGGTTGGACAGATTGGTGCTGTCCGACTCCGTCGACGTCGACTTGAGCACCCCGGCCAGCTCGGGCAGCTGTTGGTTGCCCATCGGCGGCACCGGGTAGCCGCCGGCGAAGGCGTCGAACTCTCCTTCCGGCTCCTCCACCTCCTCCTCTTCCCTGCCGCCGACGAACGAGGCGATGATCAACACGATGAAGATGGCGGCCGCAACCAGCCAGAACGCCTTAGTGCCGAACCAGCCCTCGGCGTTGCCGATCCGGAATGCTGCCACCGCGACGATCCAGACCAGCGAGATCGGGATCAGCCACTTCCAGCCCAAAGACATGAACTGGTCGTACCGCAGCCGCGGCAGGGTGCCGCGCAGCCAGACGAAGAAGAACAGGAAGAAGATCACCTTCAGTACGAACCAGAGCACCCCCCAATAGCCGGAGTCCAACCCGGGGATCAGGTTGAACGGCAACGGGGCATGGTAGCCACCGAGGAACAACGTGGTGGCCAGCGCCGAGACGGTGATCATGTTCATGTACTCGGCCATGAAGAACATCGCGAACCGCATCGACGAGTACTCGGTGTGGAAGCCACCCACCAGCTCGCCCTCGGCCTCGGGGAGGTCGAACGGTGCCCGGTTGGTCTCTCCCACCATCGAGATCACATAGATCACGAAGGACGGGATCAAGACGATGGCATACCAGCTCGGCAGCGGCACATTCAGCCCGAACACCAAGGCGTGCTGCACCTGGGCCTGCGCATCGACGATCTCTGAGGTGGACATCGAGCCGGCCCAGAGGAAGACGGCGACAAAGCTCAGCCCCATCGCCACCTCATAGGAGATGACCTGGGCGCTGGAGCGCAGGCTACCGAGCAGCGAGTAGGTGGAACCCGATGACCAGCCGGCCAGCACGATCCCGTACACACCGATTGCCCCCACGGCAAGAATGAACAATACCGAGATGGGCAGGTCGGAGACTTGGAGTTGAGTCTCGATCTGGGTGAAAGGAATCCTCACCGTGCCGGCGAACGGGATGACCGCGAACGCGACCAGCGCCGGGATGGCGGAGACGAAGGGCGCCAGCCCATACAGGATCCGGTCGGCCGCCTTCGGCGTGATCTCCTCCTTGAACATCAGCTTCATTCCATCGGCCAGCGACTGCAGGCTGCCGAACGGGCCGTTCATGGTCGGGCCCTTGCGATGCTGCATCTTGCCGACGACCTTGCGCTCGAACACGATGGTGAACAAGACCAGCACCATCAACAGCACAAACGAGAACAGTGCCTTGATCAGCGACACCCACCAGCGGTCGTGGCCAAACAGTGCCAAATCCAGCGGGGTTAGACCCATCGGGGCCAGGTCCATCGGCAGCAAGCCGGCCATGCCTCCCACTTCGAACATCAGATGCCTCCCTCGGCTGGGTTCTCGGTGCCGTGAATGGCATCAGAACCGTCCAGCGACCCGACCGTCTCATCCGGTGCGGCCGGGTGGCTGGCCACGGAAGGCAGGTCGCCGATCGAGGCCGGTGAGATCCAGACGATGTCGCCTGCTTCCGCGGCCAGGTTCTCTGAGACGAACAGGCCAGGTGCGTGGGCCGGCACCCAGACCACGCCATCGACCATCTGCGGCACGATCTCGACCGGCATGGTCAGCGAGCCACGGTCGTTGCGTACCGTGACTGCCGCCGAGATTCCGGCCGCGCCGGCCGTCCTGGGGCTGAGCCTGGCCAGCGGCGTACGCGCGGTGGCCATCAGGTACGGTTCGCCATCGTTTCCACGGCTCCCGTCGATGCCGAGCCGCCAGGTCGCCAGCAGCACTCCCCTGGCACCGGAGACCCCGGCACCGGAGAAATGTGCACCGGGGACGGCGGGCACCGAGGGTGCCACTACCGGCGCCGGCGCCCGTGTCCCGTCCCAGCGGCCGAGCTCGATCAGCTCGGCCTTCGCCTGGTCCGGGGTCCGGACGCCCAGGGGACGTCCCAGTCCATCGGCCAACGCCGCCAGCACCCGGAGGTCCGTCATCGGGTTCCGCTGCTCGATCACCACATTGAAGGGCCGGTCCCGGCCCTCCCAGTTGAGAAAGCTGCCTTTGCGCTCTTCGGTCGGGGCCACCGGGAACACCACATCGGCGCGTTCGGTCACCTCCGACCTGCGGGTCTCGATGCTGATGACGAAACCGGCAGCCTCCAGCCCGGCCCTGGCTTGGAGGGGATCCAGGAAGTCGGCCGGCTCAACGCCAGCCACAATCAGCGCACCCAGCTCGGAGTCGCCGGCACTGGTCAGCATCTCGTCGGCATCCCGGCCCTCTAGGCCGGACAGCGAGTCCACTCCCCAGGTGCTCTGGGTGTCCACCCGGGCGGCCGGATCGGCGACGGGTCGTCCGCCCGGCAGCAGGTTGGGCAGGCAGCCGGCTTCGACCGCACCCCGGTCACCGGCACGTCGCGGAACCCAGGCCAGCCGGGCCCCGGTCCGACGACTCAGCTCGAGCACCGCGGTCAGTGTCCCGGACACTCCAGCAGCACGCTCGCCGACCATAATCACCGAGTCCGCGTCCAGTGCCGCGATGACGTCGGCCGGAAGCGTGCCAAGGGTGGCCGCCTCCGCACCCGGCAAGGTCGGGATCAACGACGCACCCATCTTGCGGGCACCGTTGCTCAGGTACGGCGCCAAGGTGTTGCAGGTGAGGCCATTCTTGCGGAACGCCTTCCGCAGCCGGAGGAAGACGATGCCAGCTTCCTCCTCTGGCTCGAAGCAGACCAGCAGTACCGCCGTTGCCTTCTCCAGACCGGCGTAGGTCACTGCCGGTCCGGCACCTTGGCTCTGGAAGGCCTGACCGGTGCCCGCGACCGCATGAGCCAGAAACTCGGCCTCCTCGGCCGAGTGTGGCCGAGCCCGGAAGTCGATGTTGTTGGTGCCCAGCACCACCCGGGCGAACTTTGCGTAGCCGTACGCGTCCTCGATCGTCAGCCGACCGCCGGTGAGCACACCGGCTGACCGGCCGGCCGCCCGCAGGCCGCTGACCGCGGCATCCAGGGCTTCAGGCCACGAGGCCGGCCGCAGCTCGCCGCTCTCGCGGATCAGCGGGTGGGTCAGCCGGTCTGCACTGTGGCCGGACCGGAACGCAAAGCGGTCCCGGTCGGAAATCCATTCCTCGTTGACCTCGGGATCGTCGCCGGCCATCCTCCGCATCACGGTGCCCCGGCGAAAGTCGACCCGGATGGCCGAGCCACAGGCGTCATGCTCGGCCACCGATGGCACCGAAATCAGGTCGAACGGACGGGACCGGAACCGGTAGGCCGAGCTGGTCAGTGCCCCGACGGGACAGATCTGGATGGTATTGCCAGACCAGTAGGACTCAAACGGTTCCTTCTCATAGATCGCCACCTGCTGCAGGGCGCCACGTTCGGCCATAGTGAGGAAGGGATCGCCGGCGATCTGCTCCGAGAACCGGGTGCAGCGCGCGCACAGGATGCAGCGATCGCGGTCCAGCAGCACCTCGGCAGAGATGTTGATCGGCTTCGGGAAAGTGCGTTTGGCACCCTCATAGCGGGTGTCGCCGCGACCGTTGGAAATCGCCTGGTTCTGCAGCGGGCACTCCCCGCCCTTGTCGCAGATCGGGCAGTCCAGCGGGTGGTTGATCAGCAGGAACTCCATCTGCCCGTGCTGCGCCTTGTCGGCGACCGGTGAGGTCAGCTGGGTATTGACCACCATCCCGTCGGCCACCTCAATGGTGCAGGAGGCCTGTGGTTTCGGCATCCCGCGGCCGTTGCCCGCATCGGGGATCTCCACCAGGCATTGCCGGCAGGCGCCGACTGGGTCCAGCAGCGGGTGGTCACAGAACCGCGGGATCGCCACCCCGATCATCTCGGCCGCGCGGATCACCAGCGTCCCCTTGGGCACCGATACCTCGGTGTCATCAATGGTCAGCGTGACCAGATCTTCCTTCTTCTCCACGGTCCCGGCGGTGGACGCGGGCTTGTCCGTGACCGTCATGGTGTGGCTCCTGTTCCTTCGCCGGCTACGGCGAGGTCATCGGCAAAGTTGGTGCTCTTCTGATAGGGGAACAACTCCCAGGCCGGGGTGTGCATGGCTGCCTCGAACTCGACAGGGAAATCCTGGATCGCCGATGTGATCGGGGTAGTGGCGGCGTCACCGAGGGCGCAGAACGAGCGACCGAGGATGTTCTCGCACTGGTCGAGGAGCAGGTCGAGGTCGGCCTCGGAGCCCTTGCCGGCCTCGATGGCACTCAGCGTCTGCACCAGCCACCACGTGCCCTCACGGCACGGCGTGCACTTGCCGCACGACTCGTGCTTGTAGAACTCGGTCCAGCGCAGGACGGCGCGCACCACGCAGGTCGTCTCGTCGAAGAGCTGGATGGCGCGGGTGCCGAGCATCGTGCCGGCGCCTGCCATGCCCTCGCAGTCGAGCGGCAGGTCGAGGTGCTCGTCGGTGAGCAGCGGGGTGCTGGAGCCGCCCGGGGTCCAGAACTTCAGCTGATGACCCTCGCGCATGCCGCCGGAGAGGTCGATGAGCTCGCGCAGGGTG
>JBBSQO010000219.1:0-4672 GCA_038244025.1 Propionibacteriales bacterium | reverse complement strand
GCAGCCAGCCCGGTCCGGTCGCGGCGCTGATCGCGCTGGCCAACACCAGCAGCCCGGCTCCGAGCCTGATCCACGGCCGGCCGGGCGGCCGCAGTGGCTCGGTGATACCAGGCAGACCATCGGCCCGCAGCCACGGACCTCCGCTGGCGCGCTCAATGACCGGTATCAAGGCGATGGTAAGCCCGACGACCACCGCGGCCACCCACACCTGCGGTCCGGGATGCCGGCGCCCGGCGACCAGGGCCAGCAGGACGAAGACACCGAGGGCGAACGGCAGCTCCGGTCCGATGACTCGTACCGCAGCCAGCAGCAACTTACGCATGCTCTCCCGACTGTTCCGTGATCGCCTGTTCCGTGATCGCCTGTTCCGTGATCGCCTGTTCCCCGACCGACTGTTCGCTGATCA
The DNA here is from genome assembly GCA_038244025.1 of Propionibacteriales bacterium. GTDB lineage: Bacteria > Actinomycetota > Actinomycetes > Propionibacteriales > Propionibacteriaceae > Microlunatus. The sequence continues at coordinate 4,266 of JBBSQO010000219.1, read as the reverse complement.
ACTCCTCAGGGGGTGGCCGGTCCACGACCGCCCGGGCTGCCTCGACGAACCCCTGAGCGTAGTTGTCGGCGGGGAAGTTGCCCAGATAGTAGACCCGGGTGTCGTCTCGGGCGCCAGCCAGCGGATCAGCATCCAGCAGATCTCCCAGGACGGCATCGAGGTTGGTCAGGTTCTCGCGCAGCACGTATGCGGCCCGAGCTGCCGGCGCGTCGTCCAGCAGCTGCTCCGGAGTCCGTCCGATGGACACGATCGAGAAGGGTTTCGCCGACTGGAGGTAGTCCGAGACCACCGCGGACACGTCGCTGATCATGGCATCGGAGGCATTGAAGCAGTCCTCGATGGTCATCGTCTCCTCGGCCGGATGGCCCCAGAGGTGATCCAGCCCGGTCCTGGCCTTAGCCGCGGCCAGCAGGTCGCCGATGTCGGAGATCAGCGCAGCCGCGTTCGGGAAACGATAGTTGAACGGGTGGGCGCGGAAGACCACCCGTACCCCGCGGTCCAGCAGTCCTTGAACGATCTGCCTGCCCTGTGGCAGCGAGCAGACCGCACTGTCGGCGTAGGGGCCCTGCCAGGTTGGGGCGTACAGCACGGTGGGCTGGGCGATCGTCGACATCGGAGCCCGGGCCTGCTCAATCACCTCGACCTGCGGCCGGCCGACGATCTGGAACTTGCTCCGCGGGATCTGCACCCCATGCCGGGCATAGCGGTCAATGCCGGCCTGGCCGGCGGCAAAGATAGTGTCGTAGATCGCATGGACCGGGTTGTAACAGGCGGGCTTCTCGGAGTCGCCGTGGTTCAGCCAGACGTGGGTCAGCTCGCGGCGCTCGACGAAGTGGGTGTTGCGGACCGCGTTGTTGACATAGAAGGCGGCCCGCAGCGACGGCACGATCACCTCCTCCAGACTCCGCAGCGTTGGCCGGTGGATCACCGGTACGTCGGTCAGCGCGGCTACCGCCCGCATCATCGGCACACTGCGGACCACGATGATGAAGGGCCGCTCGATCCGCTGCAGGTACGGCAGCCACATGCCGATCTGGTAGGCCGCCCCGACACTGGAGGAGAAGTAGAGGGCAAACTGCGGCGCATAGTCGGCCACGGCCCTACGGAGATGCTGCTCGGCCTCGACCACCCGGAAGACCCGGATTGACGAGCGGAGCAGCGCGCCGGCAAAGAGGGCGAACTGGACCACCGCGAGCACAAACCAGATGACGGCCGGGGCACCGACCAGCACCAGCAGCCAGCCGAGCACGGTGACGGCCCAGTGGACCAGCCAGACAAACTGCCGCGGGACCAGCTCGGAGACCGACGCGTGCAGCTCGGGCAGCCCGGAGACCTCCAGCCCCCGGCGTCCCCAGCCGTCCTTGATGGCCCGCTCACCGGCAACGGCAAAAAGCAGCAGGCAGAGGGCCGCAACGGTCCAGCCGGAGATGCCGCCCTCATTTGTTCTGCCTCGATTGAGGGCGACAACCCCAATGGCCAGCACGAGTACGGTCCTGGCCACGTCGAACGACCCGACCAGCCGGGGCCGCGCCGCCTGTCTGGCCAGGACCCGCCGCTGGGCGAAGACCATGCCGGCCGCGGCGAGCCAGCCGAACAGCGCGGCCAGCAGGACGGGTCCGGACAGCAGCCCGACCACCAGGCTGAGCAGCGCCGTACCGGTGACCAGCAGGTCGCGGGAGACGGCGGCCAGCTGGCGGCGCAGCGAGGACAGGTCCTTACCTGTCGAGGCGCCGGTGGCCTCCTCGGGCTCCTGGATTGCGGTGTCCTCCAGGGGCGCGTCGCTGACTCTGCGGACCGCTGCCACGAAGGCATCGGCATAACCCTCGACCGGGAAGTCGCCCAGGTAGTCGACCCGGATGGCAGTGCGGCGATCCTGCGCCGGGTCGGGCCCGAGCATCGCATCCAGCACCGGAGCCAGGTTGGCCAGCTGCCCGTCCAGCACGTACGCGGCCCGGGCCACCGGGTAGTCCGCGATGAAGGTCTCCACCGCCGACGGGACGGCGACCATGGCGAAGGGCTTGCCGGAGAAGAGGTAGTCCGAGACCACGCTGGAGACGTCGGAGACCATCGCGTCGGATTCGTTGATGCAGTCCAGGATGCCGCGCTCGGTCTCCGCCGCCGGACCCCAGAGGTGGCTCCGTCCGGTCTGCTGGGTGTCGGCGGCGAGCAGCTGGTGAATCCGGGCGATGGTGGCGGCGTCGTCGGGAAAGGAGTAGCTGAACGGGTGTGGCCGGAAGATCACCGTGACACCGCGCTCCAGTAAGGCAGCCACGATCCGCTCTCCGATCGGCAGCGAGTCGAGCATGGTTTCGGCCACGTGGCCGCGCCAGGTCGGCGCATACAGCACGGTCGGCTGCTCGACGGCCGAGATCGGGCCGGCGGCGGGCAGCACGCCCTCCACCTGGGGCCGGCCGACAATTTCGAACTTGTCGGCTGGGATGGTGACGCCGTGCGCCGCGTAGCGTCGGGTGGCCGCCGGGCCGGCGGCGAAAATTGTGTCGTACATCGCATGTGTCGGGTTGTACGACGGCGGCTTGTCCGAGTCGCCGTGGCCGAGGTAGACGTGGGTCAGCTGGCTGTAGCGGACGAATGCGCCGTTGCCGGACGAGGCGTTGACATAGAACACGGCCCGCAGCGAGGACGGCACCACGTCCTCGAGATCGGCCAGCCGCAAGCGTTGCACGATCGGCACGTCGGTGACCGCGGCCAGCGCCCTTGCCGGGATCTCGTCCCGGGTGACGATGATGAAACGCCGCCCGGACCGCTGCAGGTAGGGCAGCCACATGGCCACCTGGTAGGAGGCGTCGTCGGGCCGGGAGGTGTAGACGATGAACTCCGGGGCGTAGGCGGCGACAGCCGGCCCGATGGCGGCGTCCAGCCGCTTGCCCTGCAGCATCCGGTTACGACCGGTCACCACCAAAATCCCGGCTGGGATCAAAGACAGCACCGATATCACGAACCACAGCCAACCGGACAGCCGAAGCCAGCCGCAGATCAGGCCCAGCACGATCGCGACTAGATTGCCGCCAACGACCACACCGGCCAACTGCGGGATCCCCGGCACAGTGGTCATGGTCGGCATGTTGGCCACGAACGGAAGCTTTACCCTGCTCAGCCGGGACAGGATCGGTTCCAGCACCACGGCGCCGACCAGCAGGACCACCGACAGCGAGATCGGAACCACGTTCGCTCCCGGGCTGTGACCGGTTACCAGGATCAGACCGACGGAGATCGCCATCGCACTCCGGACTACCCCGAGATATCCGAACGCCATCGACTCGGGGGTGTCGTCGGTAACCACCGTGCGGCGTTGTGCCCAGGCGATGACCACGATCGCCGGTGCCACTAACGCCAAGACCGCTGCTGCGATCGGCACAGTGACTATCCCGGCCAGACCGGCGGCGGCTGGCAGCAGAACCAGCAGCATCAGACCGCTCGTGACCAGGCCGAGCACCAGATGCCGGCCGGCAGCGGCTGGCGCTGTGGTCACTCTGTCACCGAGCTGGAAGTGCTGATCATCATCTCTTTCTGTTGCTCGGACGATCCGCGACGGGTCGGTCGTCGGACACGGTGAGCCAGGTGGCGTCTTCGTCTGCTACCCGTCACTGCACAACGGCGATTCTAGGGCGGACGACGTCTCGCACAGGTAACTGGACGTGCTGAGCCGCCAATGTCGGCGCCAAATTGATCGATCGATCACCAACGGCGTTGCTGTGGCCCGTCGGCAGGTTCGGATCAGCGCCATAGGTCGATGCCGGTTGCGGTGCCGGCCGGGGCCCGTGCGGCGGCTCCGAGCAGCATCAGGCCGCTGCCGCATCCGAGGTCGAGCACGTCCTCAACGCCGGGTAGCCGCAGCGTGTCGAGCAACCGGTCGCTCACCCGAACCTTGCCGATCTGTGAGCTGTAGAGCATCAGTCCGGCGACCCCGCACCCACGCACGAGCGCCCACAGACCGCAGCCGAGCAGCCGATCGTCTACGGCTATGCCGCTCTCGGGGCAGCTCCCGGCCGCCACGATGGAGCCGTTCGGCGTCCCGCAGGGCGATCGCTGAGCGGGCGGTCCACAGCTGCGCATCGACCTTGCCGCTGCGCAGCGCAGCCGTGGCGGTCTCGGCAGTGCAGAGTGTGACCACGAGGTGACCACAATGGCCAAGTTGAGGAACGTCGGCGGGCGGGAGTTCCGTGACCACGCCACGAGTTACCTGTCCGGTTCCGACCCGGTCGCGATCAGCAAGCACGGCCGGGTGATCGGGTTTTACGTACCCCT
>JBBSQO010000218.1:0-4680 GCA_038244025.1 Propionibacteriales bacterium | reverse complement strand
TGTTCTGGCAGAAGAACACCATCGGAGCGTTGTAGGAGGTGGCGAAGACAAACGCCTCGTTGACGTCTCCCTGGCTCATCGCACCATCGCCCAGATAGCCGATCACCGCCGCATCCCGGTCGGCATCGCCGGTACCGACCAGGCCATCGCGTTCCAGGCCCATCGCATAGCCGGTGGCATGCAGGGCCTGGGCACCGATCACGATCGTGTACAGGAAGAAGTTGCTCTCCCGTGGGTCCCAGCCACCCAGGTCAACCCCCCGGAAGAGGCCGAGCAACCGGGCCGGGTCGACACCCATGCACCAGGCGACACCATGCTCTCGGTAGGTCGGGAAGACCGCATCCTGTCTGCGCATCGCCCGGGCCGAGCCGATCTGGGCCGCCTCCTGGCCGAGCAGCGAGGCCCAGATCCCCAACTCCCCCTGACGCTGCAGGGCCGTCGCCTCGGTATCGATCCGCCGGGTCAGGACCATGTCCCGCAGATAGCCGGCGATGGTCTTGTCATCGTCATCGAAGGAATAGTCTGGGTGAGAGATCCGTTCGCCTTCGGGGGTTAGCAGCTGGACAAGCTCAACCTCGGTTTGCGCACCACTAGTATCGCTCACAGGAATGCATCCTCTCGCATCATTGCGGGATCGCCGCAAATTCTCCGGTGCTGGCGGCGCCATCTCCGACGACGCCGGCACGGTCTCGACTCATGAGCCGATCCTCGGACCGTGCCGGACAGGGTGGCGCCCGGGGATGGCCCTTCGCCTTAACGTACCCCCCGTCCGTCGGAAGCCGAAAACCAGTTGCGCTTCCCGGTACCTGTAGGCGACCCTGGCTAATCGTTGGTCTGCACCTGTGACCCCTGACCGAGAGGAGGCCCGTGATGGTCCGTTCCGCACCGGCTGTTGCCGTCGCCATATCTCTCACCTCAGGAGTCCTCTCAAATGAATGCCGTACCGCCTGACCCACCCTCTTCTCTTCCTTTCGCCGACTTTTCCTTCGTCGTTCCCGATGAGCTTGAGCCAAACCAGCGGTGGTCCAGCTGGGACGACATCGGCGTCCTGGCCGGCCCGGAACCTCGCCCCGACTGGGTGATCACCGACAGCGCCGCAATTGACACCGAACTCGGCATCCTCAAGTCGGGAAAGGAAGCCGACGTCTTCCTGCTGGAACGCGCCACCACCGAACGCTCCAGTGTTCTCGCGGCCAAGCGCTATCGATCCGCCGAGCATCGCCAGTTCCACCGGGACAACTCCTACCTGGACGGGCGCAAGACCCGGAACAGCCGTGATCGTCGTGCCCTGGCGACCAAGGGCAGCGCCCACGGCCGGGCCGTCAAGGCCGGTCAGTGGGCTCAAGCCGAGTTCGGCTACCTCGCGGACTTCTGGTCGGCAGGTTTACCCGTCCCGTATCCGATCCAGCTGAATGGTACCGAGATCTTGATGGAGTTCATCACCCTGCCGGACAGCACCGGTGCGCCGCGGCTGGCCCAGACCCGGCCCGAGCCCCGGCTGCTGCGGGCCTATTGGGACCAGTTACGCGTTGCCGTGCTGGCGATGGCCGCTCGTGGCCTGGCCCACGGCGACCTCTCGGCCTTCAACGTGCTGGCCACGGCAGATCGGGTGGTGATCATCGATCTGCCGCAGGCTGTGGACATCGTCAGCCACCCGCAGGGGATGGACTTTCTGGCCCGCGACTGCCGCAACCTAGCCGGTTGGTTCAGCTCTCGCGGGCTGGATGTCGATGCCGATGCCCTGCTTGCCGAGGCAATCGGGCAGGCGTGGTGATGACGCAAACCCGCAAAAACTCCTAACAGACGCCGAAATCTGGCCCTGCAGGGCGAAACGGCTCGGCTGTCAGGAGTTTTTGCGGGTCCGATGAGCCCGGTCAGGCGAGCGAGCTGATCCAGGCCTGGTGCAGGGCGGCATAACGGCCACCCTCGTCCGCGGTCAGGGCCTCGGGGGTGTCGTCCTCGACCACCTGGCCGTGCTCCAGCACCAGCACCCGGTCGGCGATGTCCACCGTGCTGAGCCGATGGGCGATGATCACCGCGGTGCGGTCGGCGAGGATGGTCTGCAGCGCCTTCTGCACCAGCCGCTCACTTGGTACGTCCAGGCTCGAGGTGGCCTCGTCCAGGATCAGTACGGCTGGGTCGGCAAGGAAGGCGCGGGCAAAGGCGACCAGCTGTTTCTGCCCGGCTGACAGCCGATCCCCACGCTTGGCCACATCGGTGTCATAGCCCTGCGGCAGCGCGGTGATGAACTCATCCGCCCCGACGGCCCTGGCTGCCTCGATGATCTGCTGCCGGTCGGCATCGGGTCGACCAAAGGCGATGTTCTCGGCCACCGACCCGTCAAACATGAAGTTCTCCTGGGTGACCAGGACGACGGCACGCCGCAGGTCGACGTCGGACAGGTCCCGCAGATCGATACCGTCCAGCGTCACCCGGCCTGCGGTCGGGTCATAGAACCGGGCCATCAGCTTGGCGATGGTGGTCTTGCCGGCCCCGGTCGTGCCGACCAGCGCCACCGTCTGGCCCGGTGGCACCGTCAGCTCCAGCCCCGGCAGTACCGGGCGATCATCGACATAGGAGAACTCGACCTGGTCAAAATGCAGCTCGCCGCGCGCCTGCGGCAGCGGGGTCGGATCGGCCGGCTCGACCACACTCGGCTGTTCCTCCAGCACACCGGACAACTTCTCCAGAGCCGAGCTGGCGGACTGGAAGGTGTTGTAGAACTGGCTGATCTCCTGCATCGGCTCGAAGAACATCCGCAGGTAGAGCAGGAAGGCCGCCAGCACACCGACGGTCATGTGGTCATTCTCCAGCACCCGAAGACCGCCATAGAGCAGCACCACGGCAATGGTGATGTTGCCGATCAGCTTGGTGCCCGGCATGAAGATCGCCACCAGCTGGAAGGACTTCACGTTCGCCTCCCGGTAACGGGCGGACACCTCGGAAAAGATCTGCTGGTTACGTGGTTCACGCCGGTAGGCCTGGACCGCCTTGATGCCGGTCATCGTCTCGACGAACTGGACGATCACCAAGGCGGCGTTCTCCCGCACCTTGCGGTAGGTGAGGGATGAGTTCTTCGAGAACCAGCGGACCAGCAGCATCAAGAACGGGAAGCAGATTAGGCAGATGGCGCCCAGCTTGAGGTCCATGGTCAGCATCAGCACGCCGACCCCCACCATGGTCAGTACCGCGGTTACCAGGCCGTCGAAGCCGTTGTCCAGCAGCTCCATGATCGCGTCGATGTCATTGGTCAGCCGGGACACCACCCGACCGGAGGTGTAGCGATCATGGAACTTCACATCAAGTCTTTGGAAGTGCCTGAACAGCCGGCGGCGGATCTCCAGCAGCACCTGCTGGCCGATCTTCCCCGACAGCTGCAGGAAGCTGATTCTGCTGGCCGTCTGAATGACGGCGGCGGCTAGCATCAGCCCGACGGTTTCGTAGATCACCTTCCCGCTGCCGCCTGCCTGCAGTGGGGGCACGCCGAGGTCGATACCGCGGCGGACCAACCAGGGCACGCTCAACCGCGCGCCGTTCTCGAACAGCACGATCAGAATCAATATCAGCACGTACGCCTTGTACGGCCGCAGCAGGCTGCCCAGCAGGGTCCGGCTGCGCTGCTTTAAGAACAGGTTGGCCTTGTCCGAAACCTCGTCGGCATGCTCCGCGCCGACGCCGCGCCATTCCTGCAGCGCGTCGGTTTCCGCGGTGGCGCCAAGCTGCTGCTGGTCGGGTTGGTTGCTGCTCATCGGTTCACCTCCGCCAGGTCGTCCAGCGCCTGCTGCTGGCAGGTCAGTGTCTCTGGTTCAATCTCTTCCTCGGGGTCGAACTCGGCGGACAGCAGGGCGCGGTACTCGGGTACGCTGTCGAGCAGCTCGTTGTGGGTGCCGACGTGGGTGATGGTGCCGTGCGACAGCACGGCGACCCGGTCGGCCAGCAACACCGTGGAGGCCCGGTGCGCGACCACGATGCCGGTGACGCCGACCAGCACCCGGGTCAGCGCTTCCTCGACCAGCGCCTCGGTGTGAATGTCCAGGGCCGACAAGGTGTCGTCGAGCACCAGCACGGCCGGCTTGGCGAGGACGGCCCGGGCCAGTGCCAGCCGCTGCCGCTGACCCCCGGACAGGCTCATCCCCTGTTCACCGATCCGGGTGTTCAGTCCCCAGGGAAGCTCATTGACGAACTGCGCCTGAGCCACCTCCAGGGCCTCGGCAATGTCTGCCTCGCTGGCATCCGGTCGGCCCAAGGTGAGATTCTCCCGGGCCGACATGGAAAACAGCGTCGGGTCCTCGAAGGCGATGGCGACCACCCGGCGCAGCTGCTCCAGTCGCAGATCCCGGATGTCGACGCCGTCGATGGTAATCCGGCCGGCGGTGACATCCTCCAGTCGGGGTATCAGCGAGGTGAAGACCGTCTTGCCCGAGCCGGTGGCACCGACCAGGGCGATCGTCTCACCGGGGTTCACGGTCAGATTGATGTCATGCAGGACATCACTATCACCGTCGGCGAACCGGAAAGCCACCTTCTCCAGGGCCAGCGCACCGCGGACCTCGGTGAGTTCTGAGTCACCGTCGATGATGGTGTTCTCCGCGTCGAAGATCTCCGCGATCCGGTCGGCGGCGGTCATCGCCTCCTGCGACTGGGACAGCAGGAAGCCAAGGGCGGCGACCGGCCAGACTA
>JBBSQO010000217.1:0-4735 GCA_038244025.1 Propionibacteriales bacterium | reverse complement strand
CCTCCGCCCGGCCCTGGCCGTCAGGCTGCCGCTGCCGTGTTGCGGGACGGCTGGTTCGCTGGTTTCCTCGTGGAGCGGATCGGACTCAGGGCCGCTCATCGATTCCCCCTCGCGGTCCTTACCGATGCGGCCGATCGAGCTTCATCGGCGGGCACCCCGGCCATCATCATGCCCAGCACTTCGCGCGATGTGTCGGCGTCGACAATGCCGACGATCTTGCCGCGGTACATCACCGCGATCCGGTCGGAGAGGGCGGCAACCTCGTCCAGCTCGGTGGACACGATGACGACCGCACTGCCCTGATCTCGTTCTACCACCAGTCTCTTGTGCAGGAACTCGATCGCCCCGACATCCACTCCCCGGGTCGGCTGGTTGGCGATCAGCACAGACAGCGGCCGGGACAGCTCCCGGGCCAGTACCACCTTTTGCTGGTTGCCGCCCGACAGCGATGCCACCGGTTGGTCGATGGACTGGGTGCGGATGTCGAACTCGCTCACCCGGTCTGCGGCGCTGACGCGAATCTTGTTGAGCTGCAGGCCAATGCCCCTGGCGTACGGCGCCTGGTCGAACTGGTTGAGAACCAGGTTCTCCGCGACGGAGAAACTGCCGACGAAACCGTCCAGCTTCCGGTCCTCCGGAACGAAGCCCAACCCGGCCGCAATGGTCTGCTTGGGAGCCAGATCCGTGATGTCACGTCCATCGAGCCGGACCGTGCCAGCGGTGACCCGGGTGGTACCCAGCAGGGCCTGGGCCAGCTCGGTCTGGCCATTGCCCTGGACGCCGGCAATGCAGACAATCTCGCCGCCGGCGACATCCAGGGACAAGTCGTCCACCATGATGGCGCCGCTGGGGCTGGCCACCGACAGGTGGGAGATCTCCAACCGGATATCGCCCGGCTTGGCCGGTGCCTTGTCCACCGTCAGGCTGACCGCCCGGCCGACCATCATCTCGGCCAGATGGCCCTCCGACTCGGCCGGATCAGCCTGGCCGACCACTGCGCCGCGGCGGATGACAGTGATCCGGTCAGCAATGGCCCGCACCTCGCGCAGCTTGTGGGTAATGAAGACAACGGCGCGTCCCTCATCGCGGAGCGAGCGCATCACAGCGATCAGCTCATCGATCTCCTGCGGGGTGAGCACCGCTGTCGGCTCATCGAAAACCAGGTACTTCGCATCGTTGGCCAACGCCTTCAAGATCTCCACCCGCTGTTGGACACCGACCGGAAGGTCCTCCACCAGTGCATCGGGGTCGACGTGAAACCGGTAGCGGTCCGACAACGTCCGGACGATCCTCCGCGCCTGTCCCATGTCCAGCATTCCCGCGGTGCCGTGCTCGCGACCCAGTACCATGTTCTCGGCCACGGAGAAGACTGGCACCAACATGAAATGCTGGTGCACCATCCCGATCCCGGCAGCCATCGCCTGCTTCGGGTTGGCGAACCTTTTTGGCCTTCCGTCAACCATGATCTGGCCCTCGTCCGGCTGCAGCAGGCCGTACAGGACATTCATCAAGGTGGACTTGCCGGCGCCGTTCTCGCCGAGCAGACAGTGGATCTCACCCGGCTGGATGTCGAGGTCAATCGAGTCGTTGGCCACCAGCGAACCAAACCGCTTGGTGATCCCACGCAGCCGCAGGCCCGTACCCATCTGCGGCTCGGCAGTCGTTGCTCTGGAGGTTGGGCGCATCGGCTGTGCCGACCTCACGTGGTCGGCTGGGCCTTCGACTCGATCTTGATCTTGCCCGAGATGATGTCGGACTTGATTCCATCAAGATCTGACTTCACGCTGTCGGGAATCTTGCTGGCGAAGTCGTGGAACGGCGCCAGGCCGGTACCCTTGTTCTCCAGCGTGCCGATGAACGGCTTCGGGCTGAAGGACCCGTCCTTGGCAGCCTTGATCACGTCGGTGACGGCGACATCCATGCCCTTGTAGACGCTGGTCATGATCACCGGGCAGTACTGAGCGGCGCTCACGCAACCGTCGGTGTCCACCCAGATGGCGTCCACCTTGCCGCCGCTCGACTTCGCCGCCTGCAGCGCGCCCTCACCGGCCGGACCGGCCACCGGGAAGACAATGTCGGCGCCCTGGCTGATCAGGTTCCCGGCGGTCTGCGCCCCGCCCTTCACATCCTCGAAACCACCCGGCGCGAACTGGCCGTCCTGCTTCTTGACATTCCAGCCGAGCACCTGGACCGAGGCACTCTTGGTCTTGTTGTAGTACTCAACCCCCTGGGCAAATCCGTCCATGAAGATGGTGACGGTCGGGATCTTGGCGCCACCAAAGGTGCCGACCTTCTTGGTCTTGGTGGTCGCGGCGGCCAGGTAACCGGCCATGAAGCTGGACTCGGCGGTGTTGAACACCAGCGGTTTCAGATTCTTCACACTGGCAAACTTCGCGTCATTGGCGTCGACGATGGCGAAGTTGATGTCCGGATTAGCCTTCGCGGCTGCCAAGGTCGCATCGGCCAGCAGGAACCCGACGGTGACAATCATGTTGCACTTGGCATCGACCATCGACTGGATGTTCTTCGCGAAGTCGGCAGTGGTGCTGGACTCCACCTGGCCGGTCGGGATGCCGAGCTCCTTCTTGGCATCGGTCAGCCCCTTGTACGAGGTCTGGTTGAACGACTTGTCGTCGAAGCCACCGGAGTCCGATACCATGCAGGCCTTGAAGCTGCCGCTTCCGCTTCCGCTGGCGCTGGCGCTGGAGCTGGCTTTTGCTGATGTCGAGGACCCGCCGGTTGGCGGCGGTGAGGCACAGCCGGCGATGGTGAGGACCGCTGCACTCAGCAGGGCCGGTGCGACAACGAGTTTCTTCTTCACGTACAGCCTCCTAGGCATCAATTCAACCGACTGAGCTTGCAGGTTCGAACCAAGCCCGCTTCCGAATGCCCTGACAGGGGCATGGAGACTCTAACCCGCTGGGGCGCCTCTCGTCTTGCTGGACGGCCGATGCAGTCGATCGCGATACCCGTTTGTCATCAATTGTGACCGTTGGTGGTTCCAACGGCACTGTTCGCAGCCAGCGAGGAGAAGAGCTTGACACCGACTGCAATGCACTTCTCGTCCACCCTGAAGCTGGGATGGTGGATATCGGGGAAGTTGGCGGCCCCACGGGATCGGACACCCAGCCGGGCGAGCGCACCTGGCACCTCCTGCAACATCCAGGAGAAGTCCTCCCCACCGAGGGACTGCTCGGCCTCGATGATGCTGGCCGGACCGAGGATCCTGGTGGCTGCGCTGGTGATTCGGGCCACCCCGGACTCGTAGTTGACCGTCGGCGGCACCCCCGCCGTCAACTCGATGTCAATTTCGACGCCGTACGGTTCCACGATCTGGGTGATCAGCGTCGGCAGCAGCTTTCCGGCTGCCTGCCAGCCGTCAAGATCAAGCGCCCGAAGCGTTCCCTCGATCTCTCCCGACCGCGGGATGGCGTTCGCAGCCGAACCGGCCTCAATCCTTCCCCAGATCAGCGACGCGCCACCGCGTGGGTCGACCAGCCGGGAGAGCAGCAGTGGTGTCTGGGTGGCGACGGCACCGAGCGCGCCCACCAGGTCGGGGGCGAGCTGTGGGCGGGAGGTATGCCCGCCGGTGCCCTTGAGCCGGACCAGGACCGTGTCGGTGGCCGAGGTGATCGACCCGGTCTTGATGCCGATCAGGCCCACCTCGATGTGCGGCTCGCAGTGCAGGGCGTAGACCTCGGTGACATTCGTCAGCGCGCCACCATCGATAGCGTCCAGCGCTCCGCCCGGGTTGCACTCCTCGGCCGGTTGGAAGATCAGTCGCACCGCACGGTTCAGCAAACCCTGCTCGTTGAGCTCGGTGAGCACCAGACCGACGCCCAGCAAGATGGTGGTGTGCACGTCATGACCGCAGGCATGGCAGACGCCGGGGTTGGTAGAGATGTACTCAACCTCGCCGGTATCGGTGATCGGCAGGGCGTCGATGTCGGCCCGCAACCCGGTCAGCCCTGCCGCTACGTCCACACCGTCCGGCACGATGTCACAGAGCACACCGGTACCGATGGGCAGCACGGTTGGCGCCAGACCTACGGCGGTCAAGATCCGGACAATGAGCTCGGTGGTGCGGTGCTCTTGCCAGCTGACCTCCGGATGAGCATGCAGGTCACGACGAATCTCGATCAGCCGGTCGGCCAGTGAATCCGTGGTAGTGAGGATGACTGTGCGGATCTGCTGCTGGGTGACCTTCACATGCATTCCTGCATTGTCCCATGCTTCCGGCTGACTGGTGACCTCATCCCCCACGTGCCGACCCGTCACTTCTTCACCGACACACCGGCAGAATGGGTGATTTTGTGACGGGTCGGCAAAGTTCGGTGGCGTCAGAAGGATTCGTGCGGGGTGTAGATGCCCCAGACCTCGCGCAGCGCATCGCAGACCTCACCCACGGTCGCGCGCAGGGCGAGTGCCCGCTTGAGCGGAACCAGCACGTTGCCGGTGCCCAGGGCCGCGGCACGGACCGTGGCCAGCGCCGCCTCGACCGCCGGGGTGTCTCGCTCGGCACGGAGCCGCGCCAGCCGCTCCGACTGAGCCGCCTCGAGAGTGGGGTCGGCCTGCGCCAGCTCGTACGGCTCGTCTTCATCGATGGTGAAGCGGTTGACCCCCACCACCACCCGGTCACCCGAGTCGATCTGCTGGGCAACCGCATAGGCCGTCTTCTCGATCTCGGACTTCTGAAAACCGTCCTCGATGGCGGCGACTGCCCCGCCGTGGTCCT
>JBBSQO010000216.1:0-4735 GCA_038244025.1 Propionibacteriales bacterium | reverse complement strand
GACTTAGTCCCTCTGGACCGTGCGGTACAAGACCTCGCTTGCGACATCACCTACCCGCTATTGCGCACCCTTGATGCGCTGCATCTGGTTTCAGCGGTACTACTTGGCGAGGAGCTGACAGCATTCATCGCCTATGACCACCGGCTTGCGGCCGCGGCCCTGCCGCGCGAGGGTGCTCGACGCAGGGGCGCTCATCGCTCTCGACCGGGGGATCGCGACACTTAGGAGCTGCTCACCGAGGTCCAGCGGACTGGGCAACAGCCCGTGGGACCCGCCCCGGTGATCGCTCGGGCTTGGCGAGGAGGACAGCGCCAGGCCCGCTTGGCCAGGGTGCTGTCCGGAGCCGAGGTGGTCTTGACCGATGGGCTGCTTTCACGGCGTGCCGGCGAGCTCCTCGGCCAGTCCCGGACCACCGATGTGCTCGATGCGTTGGTGGCCCTGGCCGCGCAGGATCGTCCCGGCTGCGAGGTGCTCACGTCAGACCCAGGGGACATCCACCCCCTACTCCAAGCCTTGAACATTCAGCGAACCATCCGAGTCGTCTGACGAGCCACCTTCCGCTGGGAGTGAGCGGGGTAACCGTACCAATGTCCAACATCGTGGCGGGAGTAACCGCCACCATGTTCCACAATGTTGGCCGGCTCGGCCGAAGCGCGAGAGGGTCAGACATCGCTGGGCAGCAATCGAATCGAGGTCGGTGACGCCGTTGGGGGAAACTTAGTCAGGACTCTGGAAAGCTGACACCAGTCGCAGCATCAGTGTCCAGGCCACCCTGGGGTGGTTGGCTGCTGGCTGACTGGCGCCAAGTTTTCAGATAAAGAAGCACTCGACTGCTACCTCGACCACTCCTGACCCCATACGTCAGCAGAAGTGGCGGGGGTCGACATGGCGGGCCCGCGAGTGCGCCGGCTCCGGTCATGGTGAACATGACACCAATTTGTGCCGATGACGCGCTGAGGTCGCGAGCAATCACCAGGGTGACGATCCCCATTGACGTGAACAGCATGCCCGCCCCGCCAAGCCAGAGGCGACGAAGCGCAGGAAGCGTTGTTGCCACAGCCAGCGCAGGCCTTCGGCCAGCTCGCGCCGAAAGTTGGCCGGTTGTGGCATCTTGACCGGCGCATTCAGCGGTGCCCGGACGGTGCCGCGACGGCCAGGAAGGACAGCAGATAGGACACTGCGTCGGCCACGAAGGGCAGTGCTCGCGCGAACCCGAACAGGGCACCACCAAGGGAGGGACCCACGAGGCTGGCTAGTTGCAGCCACGGACAGAATGTGCGCCAGGTGAAGCTGATCCGCGAGAGCGGCGATGCCGAGGCTCCCGACCCGAGCACCCGTCCCGCATCACAGATCAACATCAGTCGCTTGCGGCTGAGGCGATCCGCAACGACCCCGGCCGGGATCCGTAACAGAAACGTGATGGTGGCAGCCAACACACTGGACCGGGCAGGTGTACCCCGGGCCCTCAATGGGTACTGTACCCCTGATCACCGCAGGCGTGTTGTCGCCGGCAGGAACCCGAAACAGGAGGAGAAACGATGACCAGCGACACAGAGGGGAGCGAACTCAGCGAAGACTGCCGGCAGTGACGCGGGCCAGGGACCTGTCGATGAACCGATCGATGATCAGGATGCGGAGCCGACCACGATGGCTCCGGCCGGGGAGGCTCCCACCGATCCGGGCCCGATCAAGGAGGCCAGAGAGCAGCAGGGCGATGAACCCGGAACGCACTGAGCGGGTGGTGATCAGGGTCAGATCTCGACTGCCGGGTCACCGTTGAACGAGGTTGTAGCGCTTCTCTGAGATCGATATCATAGCAGGTAATGAATGAGGTTGAGACGGTCGCTCCAGGGGTCTTCAAGGTCCGGGACACGTGCAATGTCTATGTGGTCCGAGCCGAGGGCGCGCGCACCGGTGTGGCTATCGACTTCGGCTCCGGCCGGGTGCTCGACCTGCTGGACGAAATGGGGCTGGACCGGCTGACCCATGTGCTGATGACCCACCACCACCGCGATCAGGCCCAGGGGCTGCCGCGTGCTGTGGCGGCCGGGATCGAGATCCACGTGCCGCCGGTTGAGCGCGACCTCTTCGACCGGGTCGACGAGATGTGGGCCAGTCGCCCGGTCGTCAACGACTACAACCTGAGGCAGGACCGGTTCTCCCTGATCGAGCCGGTGCCGGTCGCCGATGTCGTCCCGGAGTACCGCACCGGCAGCTGGGGCGGCGTCCACCTGGAGGTCCATCCGACGCCGGGGCACACGCCGGGCTCCATGACCTATGTGTTGGCCCGACAGGAGAGCCGGATCGCCTTCACCGGCGACCTGATCTACGCGCCCGGCAAGGTCTGGTCACTGGCATCGTCGCAATGGAGCTACAGCAACGATGAGGGCCCGGCGATGGCGGTGATCAGCTGCTACCTGCTGTTGCGGGAGAAGCTGACCCTGCTGCTGCCCTCCCATGGTTCGACGATGGCTGACCCGATCGGGGCGCTGCAATTGCTGGCCACCCGGATGCAGGCCTACGTCAACTCCCGCCGCCCGCACCCATGGGACCTGCGCAACCGGCTGCACCATCCGTTCTTGGCCCTCACCGATCACCTGCTGTTCAACCAGTCGAGTACCTCGTGGAGCTATGTGCTGCTGTCCCGTACCGGAGCGGCGTTGATTATCGACTACGGCTATGACATGACCACCGGACTGCCGGCCGGCAGCGATCGGGCGTCCCGACGGCCCTGGCTGTCCTCGCTGCCAGCGCTGCGGGAGAAATACGGCGTGACTGATATCGAGGTAGCGTTGCCGACCCACTACCACGATGATCATGTGGCCGGGCTGAACCTGCTGCGGGACGTGGAGGCGACCGAAATCTGGTCACCGGCCAATGTGGCGCCGATCCTGGCCAACCCCGAATATCGCGACCTGCCGTGTCAGTGGTATGACCCGATCGCCTCCGACCGGGTGCTGGCCTTGGGCCAGCCGTTCCGCTGGCAGGAGTACGAGATCACCGCCCACGAACTGCCCGGGCACACCCTGTATGCGGCCGCGTATGAGTTTGAGGTGGACGGGGTCCGGGTGCTCGCCACCGGCGATCAGCAGGATGGTGAAGGCATCCCAGGGGTGAGCCGGGAGGTGCTCAACTATCAGTACCGCAACCTGTTCCGGGTCGAGGACTATCGCCAAAGCTCTGACCTGTACCACCGGGTGGCACCTGACCTGATGATCAGCGGGCACTGGGGACCCCGATGGGTGGACCTGCCCTATCTAATGATGCTGAGCAAGCAGGGCGAGGAGGTCGTCGCGGTGCACCAGGACCTGCTGCCGCTGGATGAGCTGGACCTGGGGGCGGACAGCATCCTGGCCAGAGTGATGCCTTACCGGTCTCGGTGCGCACCCGGCGAGACGCTGGCGATGACCGTGACGGTGCGGAACCCCAACCCGACGGCGGAAGAGACGGTGATCCGGCCAATTGTGCCGGCGGGCTGGACGGCAGAGCCCGACTGCGTACGGGTCAAGATCGACGGCGGCGGCGAGCAGGCTGTCGACCTGCGGATCACGGCGGGGCAGGAACCGCGGTACAGAGCACGGATCGCGGTGGACGTCTCGATCGGTGAGCTGCGGCTCGGGCAGCATGCGGAGGCGCTCGTCGATGTGGTACGCGTGCCACAGCCGGTGAACTAGGCGCCCGGGCATGGTGGACGAGACGATGCTGACCCCAGGTGCCATCAAGCGAGCCACCATTCAGGATGTCGCAGACGGAGCCGGCGTCTCCCGTTCAACGGCCTCCCGGGCACTCAGCAGACAAGGTTATGTTGCCGAGGCGGTACGGGTACGGGTGGAGGAGGTGGCGGGCAGGCTGCGATACGTTCCGGATGCGACCGCCCAGCACCTCAAAAGCCGGGTCAGCAACTCGATCGGTGTCCTGGTCTCCGATCTGCGAAACTCCTTCTACGCCGATCTTGCCGCCGGGGCGGGCCAACAGGCCCGCCGGCGGGGCTATCACATGATGCTGATCGACGATCGCGGTGCCCCTGCCGATGAGGCCAGCGCGGCCGAGGCCTTCGTCGCGCTGCGGGTCGCCGGGGTCATTTGCACGCCGGTGTCGGCCGCTGCTGGAAGATACTTGCGCAGCCAGCGGGTACCCATTGTCGAGGTGGATCGGCAGTTCGCCGACGGTGCCAGCGACGCGGTGGTGGTCGACAACACCGACCGAGCCAAGGCAGTGACCGGGCGCCTGGTTGAGTCCGGGCACCAGCGAATCGCCCTGCTCATCGACGAGATGGACTGGACGACCGGCCGTGATCGGTTTGCCGGCTACCAGCTGGCCCTGCAGCAGGCCGGCCTGCCGCTGGACCCGGCGCTGGTCATTTCCTCCGGTTGGGATGTCGATGCAGCCCGCACCGCTGCGACCGCGTTGCTGGCCAACCGCGGCCGGCCAACGGCTGTGTTCGCCGCGAACAACGTGCTGGCCGAGGGCGTGTGGCGGGCGGCACGTCAGCTCGGGTTGCTCATTCCGGCTGAGTTGAGCCTGGTGTCGTTTGACGACGCGCCGTGGATGTCCATGGTGGATCCCGAAGTCACCGCGGTGGCACAAGATGTGGTGACCATTGGCGAGACCGCGGTGGAACTGTTGCTGGAGCGGCTGGCCGCGCCGTCGATACCAGCCCGCACCGTGGTGGTGCCAGCCCGGGTGGTTGAGCGCGGCTCGACGGGGCCACCGGCCGGCCAGTGGCGCGATCGTG
>JBBSQO010000215.1:0-4744 GCA_038244025.1 Propionibacteriales bacterium | reverse complement strand
TCCCCTGAAACGAGTAGCCTCTCCTCGATATTGCCCATACCTGGGTGACCATCAAGGAAGGCAATGGCGACGGGCCCGGTCCAGGCACCGGGGTTGGGCAGCGACCGACCTTATGCTCGTCAGGTGAGGCAACGCGTCGACAGCTGGCAGACACCTCGCCTGCTGATGCGCCGCTGGCAGGTCTCTGATCGGGCGCCGTTCGCGGCTTTGAACAACGATCAAGAGGTGATGCGGTACTTCCCGAGCACCCGAACGCGAAAGCAGAGCGACGCCAGCATTGACCGGTTCGAGCAGCACTTCGATGACGTCGGGTTCGGCCTGTGGGCGCTGGAGCTCCAAGAGACCGGCCAGTTCATCGGCTTCACTGGTCTTGATCAGCTCCCCGACGGAGTTCCCGGTACCGGTGGTGTCGAAGTGGGGTGGCGGCTCGCACGGGCGGCTTGGGGACACGGGTATGCCACCGAAGCGGCGCTCGGCTCCATCGATGCGGCCTTCTCCGTGTTCACGATGCCTGAAGTCTGGTCGATGACGGCGGTCCTCAACACACCCTCGCAAGCCGTCATGCGGCGGATCGGCATGACGTTCCACTCAAAGTTTGAGCACCCACACGTCCCAGTCGGTCATAAGCTGCGACCTCATCTCATGTACTGCCTTGATCGCTATGCTTACCAGCACTCAACTGAGGGCTGATCAGCATCAACACGAGAATCTGCCATCACCCCAACAAGATCGGCTTGGCGGAAAAGTCGGTCGTCATCGGTGCGGGATCTCCTCGCTTTGATCTGGGCACCAGCCCCCCCCCCGAGGTCAACTTCCGGTTTGATCCTCCACGGTCAGCTCCCCCATCTCGGACCAGCCCATGCCCGGCACCTCCTGGCTGATGATCTCGGGTGTCTTGGCCAACAGCGGGACCATCGTGTCCATGGCTGCCTTGAAGTGGTCCGAGTTGACGTGTGCTGCTCCCGCGTCACCGTCTCGGAAAGCCTCGACCAGGACGAACTGGTACGGGGTCTCCACGCTCTTGGACCATTCGAACCACAAGTTTCCTGGCTCCTGCCGGGTGGCGTGGGTGAAGTCTGCTACCCGATCCAGCCACTCATCGCTGTTCTCGGGACGGACGGTGAACTTGACGACGATGAAGATCATGGCTCCATCATGGCCCGTTGGCAGAAATAATGCACGACAACGGAACTATGACTGTGGCACAGCAGAGCGCTCTGACCTCTTGCACAGTCTCGTTCCCGACGACACAGTCTCGGCTCCGACGACTCAGTCTCGCTTCTAAAAGCATAGGGCCACGGTGCAGGTAGCCAGCTTCGCTGCCGGGCAACGAAAAGCGTGGCCAGGATCCGAGACTAGAGTGGGCGGTGTGCGTGGTGAGTACAAGGTCCCAGGTGGCAAGTTGGTCGCAGTCGAGGTGCAGGTCACCGACAATCGGCTGTCGAAGGTCAACGTCTCGGGAGATTTCTTCCTCGAGCCGGACTCCGCGTTGGAGGAGATCGACACTGCACTGACTGGCATGCCGGCCGATGTCCATGCTGCCCAGTACGCCGACGCCATCACGGGTGCCCTGGGCGGGTCGGTTTCCATGATCGGCTTTACCCCCGAATCTGTCGGCATCGCCATCCGCCGCGCCCTCGGTAAGGCCACCGGCTGGGCTGACCACACCTTCGACGTGATCCCTGCCGTCACAATGGCTCCGGCCATGCATGTGGCCCTCGACGAGGTGATTCCTCAAGAGGTGGCGGCCGGTCGGCGGGCCCCGGCGCTGCGGTTTTGGGACTGGGATGCGCCGCTGGTGGTGATCGGTTCGTTCCAGTCGGTGCAGAACGAGGTCGACCCCGAAGGAGCCGCCCGGCACGGCATCGGGGTAACCCGGCGGATCTCCGGCGGCGGTGCGATGTTCATGGAACCGGGTAACTGCATCACCTACTCGTTGGCCGTGCCGAACTCGCTGGTTGAGGGGTTGTCCTTTGCCCAGTCGTACGCCTTCCTCGACGACTGGATGCTGGGTGCGCTGAGAGAGGTCGGCATCAACGCACGCTATGTCCCGTTGAACGACATTGCCTCCGACCAGGGCAAGATCGCCGGCGCTGCGCAGAAGCGGTTCGCGGCCGGTGCGGTGCTGCACCATGCCACCATGGCCTACGACATTGACGCAGACAAGATGCTTGAGGTACTGAGGATTGGCCGGGAAAAGTTGTCGGACAAGGGGCACAAGAGCGCCAACAAGCGCGTCGACCCGATGCGTTCCCAGACCGGTATGTCGCGGGCCGATCTGATGACGGCGTTCCTTGATCATTTCCGTCGCCGGTATGACACCCGGGACGGCAGCTACACCGAGGCTGAGCTAGCCGCGGCTGCCAGGCTGGTTGAAACCAAGTTCACCAACCCCGAGTGGACCTATCGCGTACCCTGACGGGCACCACAGGACTGACCAGCTGTGCACGACTTAGCCGGTCACGCTGACCGCCTGGCGGTGATCAGCACAACGAAAGGTGATCATCAGTGATCCTGACCCAGGGGACGAACTGGTGGCAGATGTTGATCTGCCTGACCGTTGCCCTGCTGCTGTCCACCGCGATCGGCTTCGAACGACAGCTGAAGCACAAGTCAGCGGGGATGCGGACCCACACCCTGGTCGGTCTCGGTGCCGCACTGTTCACCATCGTCAGCAAGTACGGCTTCAGCGACATCGTTGCCGAGGGCACCGTCAACCTCGACCCATCACGAGTTGCCGCCCAGGTCGTCTCCGGGATCGGTTTCATCGGCGCCGGGCTAGTCTTCGTCCGTCGCAACAAGGTGCGCGGGTTGACCACCGCCGCCGCCATCTGGCTGACCGCCGCCGTCGGGATGTCAGCGGGTGCGGGCCTGGTCATCCCCGCGGTTTTTGTCACTCTGGTGGATTTACGTGTGGTCTATGGCTACCCGTGGATAGCTGCCCGGACTTCCCTGGGCGCTTCGACCTTCCACAACCTCAGGGTCCGCTACCTGGACGGTACCGGGACCCTGCGGCAGATCCTGCTCGGATTTACCCATCAGGGTTTTCAGATCCAGGGCTTCAACCAACAGACCAGCAGTGACGAGCACGGTGGCGTGGTTGGCCGCCTGGTGGATGGGGATGATACCGAGACATTGAAGGCCCGTGAGGTCGAGGTTGAGCTGGAGGTGGAAGGCCTGGGTCCGGTTTCGGAACTCATCCGGCATATCTCCGAGCTGCCGAACGTGCTGGCTGTCTGGGTCGAGGACGACAACGAGTAGACCGGCGCACTCGCTAGACTGTGGCCGTCCCGGCATCCCCGGCGAAACACCGAAGGTGCAGGCTGACCACCAGCCCGCAGAAGGAGAGACACCATGGCAGCGACCACCGTGATCACTTTCGGTACGTTCGATGTGCTCCACATCGGACACATCCGGGTCCTGCGGCGTTCAGCCGATCTTGGCGACCGGCTGGTGGTAGGTGTCTCGTCGGACAACCTCAACTTTTCCAAGAAGGGCCGCAATCCCATCTTCAACCAGCAGGAACGGCTGGAGATCATCGCCAATCTCAAGATGGTGGATGAGGTATTCGTGGAGGAAAGCCTGGAGCTGAAGCGCGAGTACGTCCTGCGGCATCGGGCCGATATTCTGGTGATGGGTGATGACTGGGAGGGCAAGTTCGACTTCCTCAACGACATCTGCAAGGTGGTCTACCTGCCACGCACGCCGTCCATCTCCACCACCGAACTGATCGAGCACATCGCCAGCACGCACGGCTGAGTGGCGCCGATCCGATGAAGATCATCGGCCGGAGAGGCGACGCGATCCTGTTCGACTTGGTGCTTCCGCACGGCGTCGACCCGTACGATCTCGCCGCCCAGCAGGGCTATCTGGTCGCCCACCCCTTGGACGCCGTAGCGAAGGACGGCGAGATCATCGTGAGTCTGGCGGTGCAGGCGCGCACCAGCAGGCTACCGATGAACCCGCCCGCCCATGATTTCGATCCCGCCCTAGCGTTGCAGCCCGGTGTGGCGCCGGTACGGCGGCAGCGGGTTGCCGCCTATGCGTTGGTGCGCTCCACCCGCGGTCTGCTGGCGACAGAGTTTTCCGACCGTACGGCAGTCTCCGGCCAGTGGGGACTCCCCGGCGGTGGGATCGACGAAGGCGAGCAACCGGCCGCGGCGGTGCTGCGCGAGATCGCTGAGGAGACCCAGCAGCTAGTCGAGCTGGGCGGACTGGTCGCGGTCCAGTCCGCACACTGGGTCGGCCGGGCGCCGACCGGGCTGGTCGAGGACTTCCAGGCTGTCCGGCTTATCTATACCGCTCGCTGCGAGCAGCCAGCAGAACCAGTGGTCGCCGACCTCGGCGGCACCACCGAATCCGCCCGCTGGGTCGAGCTGGATGACTGGCGCGGCTTGAACTGGACACCCGGCTGGCAGCTGATTCTCTCCGAGCATCTCGGTCCGGTTTGAGCCAGCGTCACTTCTCGCGTTCTGGCGGCAAATGGCGCCGCCACGGACTGCTGAGGCAACATTTCTCGCGTTCTGGCGGCAAATGACGCCGAGAGGGGCTGCTGAGGCAACATTTCTCGCGTACTGGCGGCAAATGGTGTGAGAGGGACGGCTCGGTTGGCTCAGTTGACGTCGCCGAGCAGGTCCTGCCGAGTCAGCACACCGACGGGCTTGCCATCCTCGAGCACCAGCAGGGCATCGACGTCGCCGAGCGCCTGCACCGCCTTGCCGACCGGTTCGGTGGCGCCCAGCAT
>JBBSQO010000214.1:0-4761 GCA_038244025.1 Propionibacteriales bacterium | reverse complement strand
GGGCTGGAATGCCGTCCAGCTTGGTGTCCAGCTGCAGCGCGGTGATGAAGTTCCGGGTCCCGGCCACCTTGAAGTCCATGTCGCCCATGGCATCCTCAGCACCGAGGATGTCGGTCAGCGCGACATATTCGGTCCTGTCGTCAACGGTGTCCGACATCAGCCCCATGGCAATGCCGGCCACTGGCGCCCGCAGCGGCACGCCAGCGTTGAGCAGGGCCAGAGTTGACGCACAGACCGAACCCATCGAGGTCGATCCGTTCGAGCCGAGAGCCTCAGAGACCTGACGGATCGCGTACGGGAACTCCTCCCGGGTCGGCAGCACCGGCAGCAGGGCACGCTCAGCCAGCGCCCCGTGGCCGACCTCACGCCGTTTCGGTGAACCGACCCGGCCGGTCTCACCAACGGAGTAGGGCGGGAAGTTGTAGTTGTGCATGTAGCGCTTGGACTTCTCCGGCGCGAGCGTGTCGAGCTTCTGCTCCATGCCGAGCATGTTGAGAGTGGTGACGCCCAGAATCTGGGTCTCGCCGCGCTGGAAGAGTGCCGAGCCGTGCACCCGCGGGACCACGCCGACCTCGGCGCTCAGGGTACGGATGTCGGCCAGCCCGCGACCATCGATCCGGACCTTGCCGGTGAGCACCTGCTGCCGGACCAGCTTCTTGGTCAGGGCACGGTAGGCACCGGAGATCTCCTTCCCTCGGCCCTCGAACTGGGGGCTGAGCTGGGCCACCAGCTTGTCCTTGAGGACCTCGGTGGCCTGCTCACGGTCCAGCTTGTCGGCAATGGACAGCACCCCGGACAGGTCGGCGGTGGCTGCCTGCTCGACGGCTGCGTACACATCGTCTTGATAATCCCCGAAGATCGGGAAGTCGGCGGTCGGCTTGCCGAACGTGGCGGCCAGCTCGGCCTGTGCATCGCACAGGGCCTTAATCGGCGCCTTGGCGGCCTCCAGGCCGGCGGCGACCACGTCCTCGCTCGGGGCGGTCTTTCCCGCGTTGACCAGGTCCCAGGTGTGCTCGGTGGACTCCGCCTCGACCATCATGATCGCGACATCTCCGTCGGACAGCACCCGGCCGGCCACGACCATGTCGAAGACGGCGTCTTCGAGCTGCTCGACGGTCGGGAAGGCGACCCACCGGTCACCAATCAGGGCAACGCGAACGCCACCAACCGGGCCGGTGAACGGCAGGCCGGCCAGCTGGGTGGACATCGAGGCGGCGTTGATGGCGACTACGTCGTAGGCGACGTTGGGGTTCAGCGCCATCACCGTGACAACGACCTGGACCTCATTGCGCAGGCCCTTGACGAAGCAGGGACGCAGCGGGCGGTCGATCAGCCGGCAGGTCAGGATGGCGTTCTCGGACGGGCGCCCTTCGCGACGGAAGAAGGATCCGGGGATCCGGCCGGCGGCGTACATCCGCTCTTCCACGTCAACGGTCAGCGGGAAGAAGTCAATGGCGTCGCGCGGCTTGCTGCCTGCGCTGGTAGCGGACAACACCATGGTGTCGTCATCGATGTAGACGGCTGCCGAACCGGCGGCCTGGCGGGCCAGCAGGCCCGACTCGAAACGGATGACATGCTTGCCGAAGTTTCCGTTGTCGATAACGGCTTCGGTGAACTGCAGATCAGGTCCCTCCACGGGATCTCCTTACTGTGAAGGACTGCATCTCGCACATCCCGAACGTCAACCAGCCGGGCCGATGCCAGCCACTTGGGCGGCGTGGCCTGAGTTTCGACAACCTAGCGGCTGCCAGTCCGGTGCTGATCTGGTGAAGGCCGGTCTTCGATCGAGGTTCGCGGCCGGACGCCGAAGCGCCTTCCGAAAACCACTACCGAGGACCGAGGACCTCCGAACAGGTGGTGGGATGCAATCACTTGATGATTGGTTGATTCAGTTGTGGGTGTTGTGTTCAGTTGTGCCCGGCAGAAGACGAGGGTGCCGGAAGAGCGAAGAGCAGTTCTCCCACCACGCTGAGCGTTACCGGAGAACCGCTCTCCGAGCAGAATCGGTGGGTCAGCGACGCAGGCCCAGCCGGCCGATCAGTGACCGGTAGCGCTCGATGTCGGACTTGGCGACGTAGTTGAGCAACCGGCGACGCTGGCCGACGAGCAGCATCAGGCCGCGGCGGCTGTGATGGTCGTGCTTGTGTTCCTTCAGGTGCTCGGTCAGGTGAGCAATCCGCTTCGTCAGCAGCGCAACCTGCACCTCTGGAGAACCGGTGTCTCCTGGGGTCGTTGCGTACTCTTCGATGGTCTTCTTCTTCTCCTCAGCAGCGTTGACCGACACGTGCTCTCCTCTCGGTTTCCCGTTGCGCGGCGCTCCCGAGGCACCCGCAGGGGTGCTCACTCGGTGTGAAGGGGAGCTCTTGGGCATCCGCGGCCGTTCAAACGGCGTCGCCAGCCTACCAGCGGCCCCCTGTCGAGCACTAATCGCAGTTTTGATTATTCATCCACCTCTGATGTCGATGACTAACCAAAACGTTGACCGCTAGACGGTGAGCTCGACCTCATGCATCCGCTCGACCCGGGTGAAACCGAACCTGGCGTTGACGTGCTGCATCGCGACGTTGTCGATCTCGGTCCAGGTGTGCAGCCAGCCGGCCGGCAGGTCCATGGTCGCCAGCTGCCGCAGGTTAGCCGCCTTGAGGGCGGTACCCAGATTGTGGCCGCGATGGTCGGTCAACACGAGCGTGTCCTGCTGGATCGGATTGGCCTGATCCTCGTGCGGCAGGTAGATCTCGGTGTAGCCGGCCGGCTCCGCCTCAGCGGTAAGCGCCATCGACAGTAGCAGGTCATAGTTGCGGGACATCCGCTCCTCGTTCTCCCGCACCCGGGCGACGGTCCAGGTTGGCACCTCGCGGCTCATTCCGCCGGTCGGCACGTCTTGCCCCATCGCAGTATTGAGGTCGACGAGGGTTTGGACGAGCTCGTCGGGGCAGTCGCCCACCCAGGAGACAATCCGATAGGAGACAGGCCGATAGCCGGTGAGGTCGGCGATCGACCGCTCGAGCTCGGCCAGCCGGTCTTTGTCGAACGGCATCGCTACCACCAAGTGGTCTTCCACATTCTCGCTGCTGAAACCGCGGTGCAGGGCGAACTGCCCGCCGGGCCAGGATTCGAGCCTGTGGCCCTCGGGCACGTTGATCTCGGTCTGGAAGAGCGTACGACCTTCCCGTGCGGCGCGGTCGGCTGCCCAAGCCCACAAGGCTGTCCCGATCCCCCGCCGACGATGTTCCGGTGGCACGTCAATCTCCACCTCGGCCACCTTCAGATCTTCCTTCAGTGGCAGCTCGAACAGCACCGACCCGACAACGCGGTCATCCTCCAGCGCCGCGACGGCGTGCCTGGTTCGATTCGTACCAGCTTCGATTCGTACCAGCATTGCGCAGGGACGAGCAGAAGGCCTGGTAGGTCGTCATCACCACCGCGGTCCGGTCCGCCCGGACGCCCAAGGCGAAACAGTCATACCAGGCGCGGAAGGCCTCGTCGTTGTACGGGTCAACCTGCCGGATTTCAGTCATCGGGATACCTGATCACACACCAGTCTGATCAGCAAGGCCGGGTGAGGTGCCGTCAGCAGACACGTCGGCCCTGAGACACGTTGGCCTGTATCCTCGCGCTGTGATCACCGTCGCCGGATACAGCCCATCTGTTGATGTCACCTACCTAGTCGATTCCTTTGCGCTCGGTCAGATTCACCGCCCTACCGATGTGGTCCGTTGTGCCGGCGGCAAGGCGTTGAACATGGCCAGGGCGGCGGCGACCATCGGGACGCCGACCAGTGTGGTGGCCGTGCTCGGTGGTCAGTCGGGGTTCTGGGTCCGGCAGTCCCTGGACGCCGACGGCATCGAAGTGACGGTGGTGGCATCACCGGCCGAGACCAGGACCTGTGTCTCGATCGCGGCTGCCGACGCTGATCAGCTGACCGAGATCTATGAGCACGCCACCGAGATCAGCGAGCCGGTCTGGCACCAGTTCGCCGAGCAGCTGACGGCCAGCTGCGCCACCCATTCGGGCTGGTTGTCGATCTCCGGGTCGGCTCCGAAGGGTCTGCCCGCCAACGCCATCGCAGGGCTGGTCGCCACCGCATCAGGACTGGGGATTCGTACCGCGGTGGACACCCACGGGTTGGCGCTGTCCGATGCCATTGCGGCCGGGCCAGCCCTGGTGAAGATCAACCGGGCCGAGGCTGCCGAGCTGCTGGCCAAGCCACTGGACAGCGACCTGGCCACCATGGCCGCCGCGATCCGGGAACAGACCGACCAGATGGTGGTGCTCACCGACGGCCGAGAGGGTGCGGTGGGTATGTCGGCAGAGTCTTGCCTGCATGCTGTTGCCCCGGACATCAATGGGCGTTACCCGGTGGGCAGCGGTGACGCTTTCCTTGGCGGCCTGCTGGCCACGCTGGACTCCGGTGCCGACCTGGCCGAGGCCTTGCGGATCGGCACCGCCTGCGGGGTGGCCAACGCCCTGGTCCCCGGCGCCGGCCAGTTCGCCGCCTCGTCGGTCGCCGCCATCGCTCCGAAGGTCCAGCTGACCTCGCTCTAAACCAGCTCTCACCCTGACGGGTCGGCAAGATTTAGTGGTCGTGCTCGGCGCGCTCGTACTCGTCGGCCGCTGCCTTGGTGTGGTGGACGGTGCCATCGGGATGGTGTGGCGGCGCGTACAGCGTGTACATCCGCAAGGGCTCGGAGTCGGATGTGTTGACCACGTTGTGCTCGGCGCCGGACGGAACCACGACGATGGCGCCGTCGGTCAGCGGAT